>CANIFK010000101.1 GCA_947466555.1 Acidobacteriota bacterium
CTCCCAAATGCCCAGGTTGGCGGCGAGGTCACTGGACTCCAGGGATACACCGCTGGTCCTGGCTTTGTCGTTATGGCAAGAAAGACAATAGCGAGTGACCAGCGCCCGCGTGGAGGGCGGCTGGGCAGAGACGACGAGGCCCGCGGCGGCGAGAAGGCAGGAAAGCCGCATAGTCCTCATTCTAGTCCAGGCGCGGTGGCGGCGCGGATGGAGCGATCTCGTTGGGACCAATCCCATGCGGCTTGGCCGAACGCGAGGATCGCGGGCACGTCCTCCCGGAGGATAAGCCGGTCGCGCACAAGCAGTTCGGCGGCCGCGGCGAGCCGTTTCCTGTATTCGGCGTCCGAGGGGTACAGGAGATGGACCTGGGGTTCGGAAAAGGGAATGTAGGAGCCGGTCTGACCGAGGAGCTCCCCGGCGGCGCCGATCCGCGCCGAGCGGAGATTCCAACCGGTGAAGGCGCCGAGAGCGACCGATACCCAGGGCATTTTGATCCCGGCCATATCGTTGCCGTCGGAGCCGGTCTTGGGGACAAAGACGCTGTAATCGGGGCCGGGTTTAGGGGGCTGGTTGGCGGCAATGCCTTTGGTGAGGTAGTCGGGACCGAAATCAAGATACTGGGTACGGTGGGCGCGCGGGTCGCGGTGGAGAGTGCCGTCGGCCAGCCGTGGGTAACGCGAAGGCGGCGGGGGCACGTCCTCGGCGACCCACGCGCGGAGGCTGCGGAGAAGAGCGCGGTGCGCCCAGCGGTAGTCGTTCCAGTTGGGGAGGTTCTCGCCCGGACCCGGCTTGGGCGGGAAGGCCGCGGGGCCGTGCTGTCCGCCGGCGAGGAGGTACACGCGGGTCGTATCGGGCAGCGGCAGGTCACGCTTGCCGTCGAGGCTTGCGTGGACCAGTCCGCCGGCGGACCCGAAATATTCGTAGGTGGAATTGGTGTAGATAATCTTGGGGACAACCTTGGCCGCGCGGGCCCGGGCCAGGATACTGTCGCGGCGTCCGGTGGCGGGTTCTGTGTCGTCGGCGTCGGAGTAAGGGAATTGATCGGTGGTGGAAAGGCTGGCGTTCCGCAACGGGCCGGACGTACGGCTGGGTTGGGTGAAGCGCTCAAAGGTGCTACGCCGTCCGCCGGCCACGTGGGGCAGCAGGCCATCGAAGACCCGGCGGCCTTTCTCATCGGCGTTGAAGCCTTCGTAGACGAGCGCACGAAGCGCCATGGCGCTCTGCGAAGTGCCGGCACCAAGGACATATTTCACTCGCGAATCGGGACCATACTTGGCGGCGGAGGCGAAGTCTCGAATGGCCACAAGGCCAAGACCGGCAACCGCGGGATCAACGCTCTCGTAAAGGAATTCGTATGTCCTGCCGGGCGTGGCCGGAGAGGCAAGAGCGATGGAATCGCCGTCAAGGCGCCACTCGGAGACCGGGATCGGCCGGCGGTGACCGTGAATACCGTCCCGAACGGTGAGCGACAGCATCTTCACCACGCGATAGGGAATGTGGCCGGAATCGCCCAGTGGCAGGCGGTCCACCGGGGTGGAGGGCGTGTGCTCGCCGCGGACGACGCCGGTGATGCCAGGGGCCTTCGGCACGTCGGCCCGCAGTAGCCCGGGGCGGTTCGGGACATCGTGCTGCCAGCCGATCCAAGCCAGCGTATAGCCTTCCCGCAGCAGATAGCCATCCCCGAAGTGCTCAGGGGCAGATGGTGCCGGGGAGCCCGTAGCCCGGTTGTACATCGACAGCAGCCCCATGCCGCCGCGGTTGGGCGGCTCGACAAGAAGAGTGCGGTTGCCCTTTGCAGGATCTTTCGGCCGCAGAAGAACGAAGTCGGCCGAAAACTCCACTTGGCCGGCCGCGTTCCGGGGAGCAAACTGGATGTCCACGACGCAAGTGGCAGCCGGATCTACGGCAAAGCTCGCCCGGCCCCGCAAATACTCGTAGGCGCCGGCAGAGCCAAAGGACATGCCCGCAAGGACATCGCGCTGTTCGGCGACCTCCTGGCGCAAAAGTGCTGCGGGAAGTGCGGCTGAGAAAAGAATCGTCGCAACGAAAAATCGGAACATTGATAAAACTGGGTTGGAAAGAAGTTCGGACGGTTGTTAAATCTTATCCTTTGTCGTGCCACCTAACGTAGGTGTGTACGGTTCGCGAACGGTTCGCCAAACCGGAACCGCCGCCCAAAGCCCTTCTTGATTGGTATAGACTCTTGAAGTTCTTGCCATGTCGCACTCGCCTTCCAATCCAGTTAATGTATCTGGGTCCGAGTTCAGCCATTCCGAAATGGAAGCGGAACTGCAAGCTGTATTGCGGAGTTCTGCGTTTGAACGGTCCGAAAAGCTGCGCCGATTTTTGCAGTATATTTGCGATTTGACGATGCGTGGCGAGAGCGGCCGGATCAACGAGTATCTGATCGGGGCGGAAGTGTTCTTGCGCGGCCCGAACTACTCTCCCAGTGAAGATTCGGTGGTGCGCCGGCAGGCGCATACGCTTCGTCAGAAGTTGCAGGAGTACTACGCGGGCGAAGGCCTGTTAAATCCTGTGCGGATTGAACTGCCGGTCGGCAGATACATTCCCGTTTTCCGCCGGGTCAAGGCCGATAGCCCGGCCCTCTCAGTTGTGACTGAGTTACCGGATGTCGCCCCGGCGGTCTCCGCGGCAAAGGCTGTGCCGGTGGCTCCCGGGGTGACGGAAAAAACGGAGTGGTTTCGCGCCGGGTGGATTGTGGCCGCCGCCGTTCTGTGCGCGCTTGGTACGGGATATATGGCGGGCGCGCGGAACGCGACGCCCGAAGTTGGTGGGGCGACGCGGGAATTCTGGGGCCCCTGGGTGGATTCCGGCCGTCCCGCGGTCATTTGTTATAGCAGTCCGCTGACGACCGTCGTGAAGCATTTCGACAAGGAGTTGCCGCCAGACTCCCTCCCCAAACGGATTCCGGTGCGGGAGGCGGAGGCCGGCGTTATGCGGAGCGCCTTTGGTCTGCGGGAGGGCGGTGTGCTCTACTTCATGCCGGCCATCAATCAGACGAAAGTGGGCGAAGCAATCGCAGGCGTACAGTTATCCTCTGTATTGTCACGATTGCACGTTCCCGTGCGGGCAACGCAGAGCCGCCTGGTGAATTGGGAGAACCTGCGCGGCGACGACATGATCCTACTGGGACATAACGAGGCCAACCAGTGGTTGGACCCCTTACTGGCAAATGCGCCCTTTCGTCTCAGCCCGACATCGAGCGATGCGCAGCGGGGGATCGTCAACTCGGCGCCGCGTGAGGGCGAGCAGGCGAGCTACCAGATCCGCTACGCCGCCGCAAACCATGAAGGCGATCAGGAGTATGCACTGATCTCGATGCTACCCGGAGTGGGGGAGAAACAGCGCCTGCTGCTGATCAATGGTTTGAACGCGCAGGCCACGCAGGCGGCAGCGGAGTATTTGACCTCGGAAGACAAGTTGGCCGAACTGCTAGGACGCCTCCGAAAAGCCCAGCCAGCCCACACCGGGACGTGGCGGTTTCAAGCCGTGTTGAAGACGGAAGTTCACGATAAAATCCCCACGAAATCGTGGGTGGTCGCCGTTCGTCCCCTATAAACCGGTATTTGAACTGTTCGTAACCGTTCGTTGCTTGCCCATCCTATCGATGCCACCTAACATTGGTGAATCTTTTGAAGAAGGAAGATGCATGAACAATACTTTCCGGTATGCCGCGCTTGCGCTTTTCTGCGCAACCAACAGCCTTTGGGGCCAGGTGACTACGGCCACCTTTTATGCCACCGTGACCGACGGTTCCGGAGCGGTAATTCCGTCGGCTAAGGTGACGCTGGTGCACGATGGGACCGGAACTACCGCTGAAAAGGTGTCGGACGCGGCAGGCGAAGCGGTGTTTTCCTTCCTACGTGTAGGCACCTACACGATTCGCGCCGAAGCAAAAGGGTTCAAGCGCCAGGAGATCACCGCGTTTGAGTTGACGGCCGGCCAACAGGTTAGGAATTCGTTCGCGCTCGAAATCGGGGCGGCGACCGAGACGGTTCATGTGGATGCCGCCGTCCCGCTGATCAACACCGTGTCCTCCGAACAGATCAATTCGTTTGAGGCGATCAAGGTGCGGGAACTGCCGCTGGCTCGGCGCAATTTTTCCAACCTCTTGAGCATTGGTACCGGAGTCGTTTCTACCGGTGACAGCGTGCGCATGAACGGCATTGGGAAGAATGGCGTGGCGTTCTCCGTCGACGGGACCGATGCCGGCGGCAATCCGGAGGGTCGGGCCTCGTCCGGGTTCGGTCGGCCGAACCTCATCGACATCATGAGCATCGAGGCGATCCAGGAAGTGGATACCGTGAAGGGAGTCCCTTCGGCCGAGTACGGCAACATCGTCGGCGGGCAGGTCAACCTCCTCAGCCGGTCAGGGTCCAATCAATGGCATGGCAGTCTGTTTGAGAACTTTCAGGCGGAAGAGTTGAACGCCCGAAACCAGCGTTTGAACAATAAGCCGGGTGCAACGTTCAACCAGTTCGGCGGGTCCTTGGGTGGGCCGGCTATCAAGAACAAACTGTTCGTTTTCGGGGTCTACGAAGGCTACCGCGATCGCGCGTTCTCCGTGGTGCAGGACAACGTTCCGACACCGCGACTGCGGAGCGACATGCTGGCCGGCGTGCCTGCTTACAAGCTCCTGCTGGACTACATCCCGCTGCCCACCGAGCCCTACGCGGCTACCGCCGACGTGGGCCTGTACCGCTCGGCCCGGAGTTCGGTTCGCGACGACAACCATGTGGACGTCCGGACAGACTGGCGCGTCGGGCAGATGAGCAATCTTGCGTTTTCCTACAGCCGGGGACGGCCGTACCAGTTGGTGCCACGCAGCTACATCGACGGATCGAATGACCGCGATTTCCGGGTGTGGAACGAGCGCGGAACAGTGGCGTACACGACCGGCGGGGCAAGTTGGACTTCGGAGAGCCGGTTCGGCTATAACCTCGCCGACACCGGAAGATTCGACCGGTTCTTCTTTGAACAGAAGGACCCGAACAACAAGACGGAAGTTCTCCCGTTCGGGCGGCGGGTGTTTCGCATAGCGACGAACCTGGGCTGGAACTCGCCGGACCACGAATACTACATGCTGGAAGGCCGGACGATCAACTTCGACGAGAAGATTGCGATGCAGCGAGGGAAACACGGCCTCAAGGCCGGAATGAGTTTCCGCAGCGACTGCTGCCAGAAGACAAATCCGGAAGCGCCGCTGATCAGCTACACGAGCCGGGCGGACCTGATCGCCAACATACCGACCGAGGTAGCCCCTGTATTCGGGAACGGTGACTTTCGCGGCGTCCAGCGCAGCCTCGGATTCTTCGTGCAGGACGACTGGCGCGTGCGCTCGAATCTCACCATCAACATCGGGATCCGCTACGATTCCTTCGGCAACTTCGTGCCGAAAGGAAAGGACAACGCCAAGGACAGCGGTCTCTACAATCCGGATGGACTGCTGAACGAGACGACGTTCGCCGTTGGTAAGCTCCGGGACCGAAACAATCCCGTAAACGCGGACCGTTGGGTAAACATGGGGCCGCGCTTCGGGTTCAGCTACGATCCGAAGGGAGATGGCAAAACGGCGATCCGCGGCGGTTTCGGCATTCTGTTTAGCAGCCAGGTGACCGGCGCGTTGCAGGCCGCCGTGCAGCCTGGTCCGAACACGCCGTTCCGTATCCGCTTCAGCCGCGCAGATTCACAGCGCCTCGGATTAAAGTGGGGAAGCTACACGGACGATATCGCGCAGGCACTGGAGAAGGATTCCGTGGCGCGCGGGCTGACGAACGTGTTTTCCATCTACAACGCCAACCTCCAGAACCCCTACAGCATGCACATCAACCTCGGTGTGCAGCGGGCGATCACCAGCACGTTGGCCCTGGAGACCGCATTCGTGGCCACTCGCGGCGTCAAGTTCCTCATGCACCGGTGGGCCAACGAACCGGACCGCGTGACGGGCCTGCGTCCCAACCCGCTGTTGAACGTCAACTACTACGTCGACAACACCCAGCAGTCGATCTTCACCTCGTTGCAGACGACAATCCGTAAACGCTTCTCCCACGGCCTGACCGGCAGCGCGAACTACACCTGGGGCAAAGGTCTCTCGACGGCAGGTGGTGACATCGGCGCCTACTACCAGGGCGACGGCGACGCCAGAACCCAGCAGTTCCGATTCCCGCGCGCGGACCGGGGGCCGAATACGGGAGACATTAAGAGCTACTTCAACGCCGAAGCCGTTTACGAGATTCCCGGCGTAATGAAGGAGCACGGATTCGCCCGGCGCCTCTTCAGCGGATGGCAATTGTCGGGTATTTTCCAGGCCCGCACGGGCGAACCGGTGACACTAACGCAAACTGGAGCGCTGCAAATCAACCGGCCCGACTACATCGGCGGGCAAGTGTATTTCAACGACTACCGGACGACGTTGCAGTATCTGAACCGCTCCGCGTTCGCGCTGGTGCCCCTTGGCGCCGTGTCGCGCGCCTCGGAGCGCCCGGGCAATGTTGGCAACGGCGCGATCCGCACCCCGGGTGCAGTGAACCTTGACTTCTCCATCGGTAAGAGCGTGGCCATCACCGAGAAATCGAAGATCCAGATCCGAGCGGACATGTTTAACGCTCTCAACCACACTAACCTGAACGGATTGCGAAACAGCCTCAACGACACCTTCTTCGGACAGCTACTGGGTACCGCCGGGGCGCGCATCGTGCAGTTGAATGCCCGGTTCAGCTTCTGATCGGGACCGGCTTCGTCGCTTCGCTTGAAACCAGGCCCGGCTTGCTCTGCATGGAGAGCGCCGGGCCTTTTCCTTTTTCCTGTCGGTTAGAGGCAGATTGCACCGTCTGGTAATTTCAATTCCTTACGGGCGACTCCGGCGGATTCCTGTTTACCGAGCGGTGCGGCTGCGTGGAGAGGAACCTCCCGTAAGTCAGGCTTAGCGCGCCGAGGAGCCGATACCGCCGCGGAGGTTGTTCAACATCGTCAGCATGGCCGGGACGAGCGTGATGATGAAGACAACCGGGAGAATGAAGACGACTGTCGCGAGCACCATCTTGATGCCCGCTTCGCCGACGGCTTTTTCACCGCGCAGGCGGCGGCGCATGCGGAGCGCGTCGGCATAAACCTTCAGCGCTTGCGAGAGGCTGGTGCCGAAACGTTCGGACTGGATAATCATGGCCGCGAGCGATTTGATGTCTTCGATGCCGGTGCGGCGGACGAGCTGTTGGAACGCCTTGCTGCGATCCTGACCGGCCTTCACCTGCATGACGACGGTGTAGAATTCGGCGGAGAGCTCGGGGTAGATGAACTGCATTTCTTCGCAGACGCGGGTCAGGGCCTGGTCCAGCGCGAGGCCGGTACCGAGGACGATGCCGAGGAGATCGACGGTGTCGGGCAGGGCTTCCTGGAGCTTGCCCTTGTAGCGCTTCATGAGGCGGTAGAGGATCTGCTTGGGCAGCAGCCAGCCCAGCAGGAACGCAGGAGCAAGGCCGAGGAGTTTGGAGATGAAGGGCTTGTCGGCCTCCTGAATCACCCAGGAGCCGATCATCAGCGCGATGAGGAAGCCGAGGTTGAACATCGCGTACCAGGCGAGGCCTTCGCGGTTGCGGAAGCCGGCCTGACGGAGGAGCTGCTCGCTTTCTTCGAGCACGCTATCGACGCCGGGAATGAGAGCGACGAAGTAGAGGAAGCTATTGAGGAAGCCGCCACCGAGTTTGCGTTTGACGCCGCGGGCTTCGTTCTGCCGGCGAGTGGCCATGAGTTCACCGAGGCGATCGTCGAGGGCGTTCTCCGGCGGTTGCAGCAGTTGCAGGCCGCTCCAGACCATAGCCCCGAGGGCCGCGAACATGAGGATGAAGAAGAGTAGGGCGATCATCGGGTGGCCTTAGATTTTCGGACTCGACATCTTGCGAATGACCAGAATGCCTGCGATTTCCGAGCAAATGGCGTAGATGAAGAACATGCTGCCGGTTTCGTCGTTGACCAGGATATCGATGTATTCGGGCTTCATGAACCAGAGCACGAGACCGAAGACGATGGGCATGCCGCAGAGGAGCGCGGCCGAATAGCGCTGCTGCGCGGTGGCGGCTTTGAGCTTTTCTTGGAGGGAGAGGCGCTCGCGGACGAGCGTTGAGAGATTCTCCAGAACGGCCACCATGTTGGCGCCGGTTTGGCGTTGGAGGATGAGGCCCGTGATGAAGAACTTGAGATCGATGAGCGGCATGCGCTCGCCCAAATTGTGGAGCGCGGCGTCGAGCGTGGAGCCGAGGCTCATCTCCTCCATCACTTTTTTGAACTCCTGCTTCATGGGGTCGGCCGATTCGGTAGCGATGGTTTCCAGGCCCGATTGGATGTTGTGGCCGGCGCGCATGGAGCGGTTGAAGAGATCGATGGAGTCGGGGAGTTGGTGTTCGAATTTCGCGAGGCGGGCGGCGCGTTTGCGATTGATGATGAAAATGGGGATGAAGGCCAGCAGCGCGGAAAAGATCACACGCAGGGCCATGAGCGGAATAAAGAGGCCGAGGATGAGAAAGAGGCCGACGAAGAGGAGCAGCGTGATGCCGGCGACATCGGCGGCGCGGTACTTCATGTCCGCCTGATTGATGCGTTTCTGGAGCGCCTGGATGGCGCCGCCGCCACTGATGAGTTCGCCTAGCCAGGCAAAAGTGCCGCGGTCTTCGCGGCGCACCAGATCGGCGCGGGAGGAGCGACGTTCGTTGCTACCGTTGCGGGCGCGGAGTTCACGCAGGCGCTGTTGCAACGTGCCCGCGGCGGCCTTTTCGGGCACTGCGAAGACGTAGTAGCCGGCGGCGAAGAAGGCGCCGCTGAAGAGGAGAAACGCGACCAGGAAGAAAAACAACATCAGTCCTTCACCTCGTGGACTTCGTCATAAATCGAATCGTCCAATTTTACGCCGTAGGAACGGATGCGGTCGGCGCAGACAGGCTTGTATTTCTGGCCGCGGAAGTGGCCGAGGACGCGGCCGCCGGCGCTGATGCCTTCGCGTTCGAAGAGGAAGATGTCCTTGATGATCAGTTCGTCGCCTTCCATGCCGGCGACCTCGGAGATGCTGACGACTTTGCGGGTACCGTCGGTGAGGCGGGCGCAGTGGACGACGAGGTTGACGGCGCTGGCGAGCATCTGGCGGATGACGCGATCAGGAATGGACGAGCTGGCCATCATGACCATGGTTTCCAGGCGCGAGAAGGCGTCGCGGCCTGTGTTGGCGTGGGTGGTGGTCATGGAGCCATCGTGGCCGGTGTTCATGGCCTGCATCATGTCCATGGCTTCGGCGCCGCGGCACTCGCCAATGATGATGCGGTCCGGACGCATACGGAGGGCGTTGATGACGAGGTCGCGCTGGGTGATGGCGCCGGCGCCTTCGATGTTGATGGGGCGCGTTTCCAGACGGACGATGTGCTCCTGCTGCATCTGCAGTTCGGCTGTATCTTCGATGGTGACGACGCGTTCCTCTTCGCGGATGAAGCGGGAGAGCGTGTTCAACATTGTCGTTTTGCCGGAGCCCGAACCGCCGCTGACGACGACGTTCAAGCGGGCTTTGACGGCGCCGGCGAGGAAGTCGATGATGCCGGGGGTGAAGGTGTCGAGGCGGATCAGATCGTCGACGGTGAGCAACCGCTTGCCGAAGCGGCGGATGGACATGACGGGGCCGTTGAGCGAGATGGGCGGGATGACGGCGCAGACGCGGGAGCCATCGCCCAGGCGGGCGTCGACGATGGGCGAGGAGTCGTCGATGCGGCGACCGATGTTGGACACGATGCGATCGACGATCGTGCGGACGTGGGCGGTATCTTTGAAGCGGACGCTGGTTTCGACCACCTTGCCGAAGCGTTCGACGTAGATGGAATCGGGACCGTTGACCATGATGTCGCTGATGGTCATATCCTTCATCAGCGCTTCGAGAGGGCCGAGGCCGAACACCTCATCGAGCACCTCTTCGATGAGCCGGTCGCGTTCGCCGGCGTTGAGCGGGATGCCTTCGTCGCGAACGATGCGCTCAATGCTGACACCCAATTGTTCACGCACGCCGTCCTTGTTCAACGACCGCAGTTGCTCCGGCGTGAGGATGGTTAACAGCTTGGCGTGGATGCGCGTTTTGATGCCGAACCAACGGTCGGCACCAGCGGCGGGGCGTGGCGTGGCGCGTGTTCCCATGAGAGATTACGCCGTTTGGGCGAGATCCTTTTTAGCGCCGGTGGCCTTGTCGACAAAGGCGCGGATGACGCGGTCCATGTCGGGGAAGGTCTGGCGATCGGTAACGAGCGGGCGGGCGCGGTTGATGCTGGCGAGCATGGCGCTCGATTCCGGAATGCCGTAGAAGACGGGTTGGTTCAGCGTCTGCGTCACCTGCTCAAGCGAGGCGATTTGGGAGCTGGGCTTCTTCTGGTATTTGTTGATGACGATCTTGATCTGGTCGGCGGTGAAGCCCATGCGCATGAGGTAGCTCAAGTAGCGCTGGGTGTTGCGAATGGCCGGGAACTCCTGCGTGGTGACGATGAAAACGGTCGTCGAAACCTGCAGCGCGGCGAGGGTGAGATCGTTCGACAGATCGCAGCCGGCGTCCATGACGATGCCATCGTATTTCTCCACGAGGAAGGTGGTGAACTCGCGGAGCATGGAGTCGGAGAAGAGCGAGCGGGGCTGTTCCAGCGAGTCGGGCGGGCCGACGAGGAGGAAGCCGGAGGGGTCGCGCGTGACGAAGCCTTCGAAGAGAGACTGGTCCATGCGGTCCAGATTTTCGCCGACTTCGAGGAGCGTGTATTGGGGCGCGGCGCCGAGCTGCATGGCGACGTCGTTGGCGGTCCAATTGACGTCGAGCATAACGGTTTGCTTTTTGCGCTGGGCGAGGACTGTGGCGAAGTTGACGGCGAGCGCGGTGGTGCCGACGCCGCCTTTGGCGCCGAGGAAGGTGTAGATGCGGCCGAGCTGGCTGCCGCCGGCGATGGTGCGGCGCGGAGTGCGTTCCAGGCGGGTGAGCGCGTCGCGGAGATCGCTGCGCTTGACGGGCATGGTGAGGTAATCGTTGGCGCCGCTGCGGATGGTGAGCAGGATGCTCTCGCCGTCTTCGGAATAGTCGCAGACGATGACGTAGAGATCGGGCACGGCCTGCTTCAGCTTTTCGAGCGACTTGATGCCGTTGACGGGATCGGAGGAGATGTCGAGGAAGAGGGC
>CANIFK010000102.1 GCA_947466555.1 Acidobacteriota bacterium
CAACGCCGCCACCGGCTCCAGATACACCGGAATCTTGCCGCCAAACCCGCCGCCAATTTCCGTCGGCGTCACGCGCACCTGCGATACCGGCAGGTCCAGCAGACACGACACCACGTCGCGCACCACAAAGCTGCCCTGCGTCGAACACCACACGTTCACACGCCCGTCGTTGTTCCACAGCACCGTCGCGGCGTGCGGCTCAATGTAGCCCTGGTGCACCGTCGCCGTCGTGAACTCGCGCTCAATCACCACCGCCGCCGCGGCAAAGGCCGATTCACTGTCGCCCATCGCATGGTGCACATGCGCGGTAACGTTGGTGTCCCCACCATGCAACAGCGGCGCGCCCGCCGCCATCGCCTCCACCGCCGTCAGCACGCACGGCAACGGCTCGTACTCCACTTCAATCAGCTTCGCCGCTTGCTCGGCCGCCTGCAGGCTCGTCGCCGCCACCGCGGCAATCGCGTGGCCTTGATACAAAACCTTCCCCTTCGCCAGCACGTTGCCGCGCAGGTGGCTCACCGGCGTCTCGCCCTCGCCCAGGTCCACAATCCGGTCCGGCGTTTGCGGAAAATCATCGGCGGTGACAACGGCCACAACACCGGGAAACGCCGCGGCCTTCGTCGTGTCCACCCGCTTCAAAATCGCATGCGCGTGCGTGCTCCGCACCATCGCTCCATGCAGCAATCCGTTCATCTGGAAATCGGCGGCGTAGATCGCCCGCCCGGTCACCTTATCGGCGCCATCATGCCGCGGCGGCCGCGTGCCAATCACGTTGTAGGATGGGGTGCTCATTGCGCCTGCTTCTCCTCGCGAATCTCTTTAGCCGCCGCCTGCACGGCACGCACAATCTTGTCGTAGCCGGTGCACCGGCAAAGGTTATTGGCCAGCCACAAACGAATCCGTTCTTCGCTCGGGTCCGGCTCCTGGTCCAGCAGCGCCTTGGCCGCCACCAGGAATCCCGGCGTGCAAATGCCGCACTGCAGCGCCGCGTGGTCGATGAACGCCTTCTGCAGCGGATGCAGCTTCGCCCCCGTCGCCATCCCCTCAACCGTCTTCACCGTGCGGCCTTCCGCCTCCACGCCCAGCACCAGGCACGACGTCACCAGCGTGCCGTCCAGCATCACGCAACAGCTGCCGCAATTCCCGTCGCCGCAGCCCTCTTTGGTGCCCGTCAAATGCAGCGTGTCCCGCAGGCATTCCAGCAGCGTCTGGCTCGGCTCGGCCAGGAACTCCACCGGCTCGCCATTCAATTCCATCGATACGTAAGTCTTCTTCATGGCTGTGATGTCCTCGCCTTTACTGCAGAACCGCGGTCAGCGCGCGGCGCGAAAGCACCCCGCACAAATGCCGCCGGTATTCGGCCGGCGCGCGCATATCGGAGATCGGTTTCGCCGCCGCCTCGGCCAGCGCCGCCGCCCCCGCAATCGCCTCTGCCGATGGCGCCTTCCCCACCAGCGCCTCCGTCACTTCCCGCACAAACAGCGGCGTCGGCGCTACAGATGCCAATGCCAATCGCGCCGTCGTAATCTGCCCATCCGTCACCGTTGCCGACACGCCTACACCCACCACCGCAATGTCCATCTCGTTCCGAGGGATGAAGCGCAAGTAGTGCGCCTTGAACCCCGCCGCCGGCTTCGGCAGGAAGAGATCCACCAGGAACTCGCCCTCGCCCAGCGCGTTCTTCCCCGGCGCCACGCAAAAATCCTCAACAGCAATCTCGCGAATGCCCCCCGGCCCCGCCACCCGCGCCACCGCCGAAAGCACAATCAACAACGGCACCGCGTCCGCGCTCGGCGCCGCGTTGCACAGGTTCCCGCCAATGGAGGCGCGCCCCTGAATCGCCGTCCCGCCAATCAACGACGCCACCTCGGCCAGCGCCGGATACTGCGCCCGCACATCCGGGTTCGTCGCAATCCGGATACACGGCACAGCCGCGCCCAGCCGCAGCCCGCCCTCTTCCATCCGGATCGAAAGCAGATCGGGGATCCGCTTCACATCCACCACCAGCGGAGTCTCCCGCCGGCCGCCTTTCAGCTGTGCAAGGAGATCCGTCCCCCCTGCCAGCACGCGGGCAGCGGGGTTCCCGGCGAGCGCATGCACTGCCTCGTCGAGCGTCGTAGGCGCCACATAGTCGAACGGTTTCATCAAATGAATCGTACCAGAGCCGCAGCGCTTAGAAGTTGTAGCGCAGCGCCAGAATCGCGTGCGAATTCCGCCGGTACTGACCCAAAAAATCGTTCGTGTTTCCGCGAATGAGAGTCATGCTCGCCCGTGCCTGCCAGTGCATCGAAAGCGTCTGCGTGTATTCCGATTTCACCCACGCCCCCTCGCCGTTCTGCCGCAACGCCGCCTCGGCCGACACCGTCCGCTCCGCGCTGATCGTATACGAAACCCGCGTCAAAAACGCCCGCGCCAATCCGCGATCCGGCGCAAAGTCCAGCTGCGTCTTCTTCGCCGTCACCCGCTCGCCGGAGTACCCGCCCACGATGGTCCACTCCCCAATCGTCCGTTCCAACTGCGCCACATACAGCACGTAATCATCGGCGTTCTTACTCGACGAAGTGAAGTACCCGCCCTCACCCTTGATCGTGAACCACCGCAACGGAACCGCCCCCGCCCCGCCATACATCCGCATCGGCGCAAAGCGATTGAACAACTCAATCCGCCCCGGCACAAACCGCCCGTCCACCTGCGGCAGATGATTGTGGCCCTCGTAAAACGCCAGCGCCATCTCATAGCCCTTGCCCAGATAGTTCCACCGCACTCCCGTCTGCACTCCACCGGGCAACGCCGGCGCCCCCTGCCCCAGCGGCAGCGGAATCTGCAGCGACGGAGGCAGCACCACCCACCGCTGATTCAGCAACGGCGTCCGGCTCGGCGTGAATCGCGGTTGCAGCACAACGTCCACCGTGTGCGCGCCCTTCTCAATCGTCAGCCGTGCCGCCATCACGCCCAGAAATTCGTTGTCGATGACGTTCAAAAAATCCCGCGGCGCAAACCGGTCCAGCGGGTTCAGGATATCGGCCTTCCCCCAACGGATCAGCTGCTTGCCAATCTCAAACGTCACCGGCCCCTTGTACGCCGTCGCCGAAAACCGCCGGAACGAAAACGCCGGCCGCAGAAACCCACGGTCCTGCCAATCGAATCGCGCGCTTCGCTCCGTCTGCCGGTGGCTGTCGCTCCGCGCATCCAACGCCCCATTCAGCTTCAACCACGGCGTCAACTTGGCCGACGCCTCATACCGCAACAACGCATCGGCAATCACTCGCCCGCTGTCATTCGCCGCCGTCTGCGGGAAGAACGAAGTGCGAATATCCACGTACCCACGCTGCTGAAAATCCTGCGCGAACGCCGCCACCCCAATCGCGAATAAAAGCGCGACTCTCATTCCCCGCGCCGCAACGATTGCAGCGTGAACAACTCATCCTTCAACGCCACGTTGTACTGCAGCTTGTCGGACTTCAACACCGTCCTCCCCTTCCGCCGCACGTCGAACATCTCCATCTCGAGCGCCGACCACACGCCATTCACTTTCTCAATCCGCCGGTAATGCAGCTTCCGAACCAATTGGTCCTTCGCGTACATCTCATACTGCACCGGAAAATAGATGTCCTTTCGGAACCACATAACCACCCGGTTGTACTGCGACGACTTCCCCTTCTTCGGCGTCGATTCAATCTTCCAGCACGCCTGCCCGTCCACCACTTCCTCGCCCAGCAACTTGAAATCGCTCTGATTCACATCGCGTTCTTCCAAGTCCTCATAGCTGAAATCCGTGCCAAAAAACCGCGTCGAACGGTCCTGCAACGCCACCCGCCGGTCCCGCTGCAACTCCGGCAGCCACATCCACTGGTCCGACGCCCGGTCCGGATGATTCACAATCAACAGCGCCACGCCCTTCACCTCCGGCGGGCTCACAAACCGCAGCAGCGCCTTGCTCTCGCCGTAGTTCCCCGACCGGTAAAACTGCCACCGCTTCTCGCTGTTTTTCCCATTCGGATTGAACACCTGCAGCACGCCCTCATACTGCTGCGTGTTGGAGCGATTCCGCTTCTGCGACTCTTCCACAATCTGCCGCGCGTCCTGCGCAAACGCCGCCGCGGCCAGCACGAAAATCCACTTATTCATATTCCAATGCCTCCACCAATCCCCCGCGCACGGCCTGTTCCGCCGGCCCCAGCGCCGCAAACAGCGCCGCGCCCAGAATCACCGGGAACAGCCCCGCCGCCATCCCCCACGGGTACGTATAATCCAGCCACAACCCCGCAATATCGCGCGCCGACATCTCCAAGCTGTAGTAAAGCGCCACCGATCCAAAGAACAACCCCACCACCAGCCCAATCACGCCAATCGCAATCGCCTCCAGCCAGATCGTCCCCCGCACCTGGCTCCGCAACGCGCCCACCGCCTGCAGCACGCCCAGCTCCCGCCGCCGGTCCGTAATGGAAACGGTCAACGTGTTGATGATCCCCAAAATCGCCACCAGCACCGCCACCGCCAACTGAATGTAGGTTAGCCCGAACCACTGATCGGTGATCTTGATGATGTACGTCTTCAGGTCCTGATTGGTGAAGATAAACAGCCGCGTCTTCCCCGCCACTTTCTCTTCAATGCGCGCCTTCATCGTCGCAATTGGCGTATCGCTGTTCAGATACACGCGCACGGCGTTAATCGAATCATCGTTCCAATACTTCACAAACACCGCCCGGTCCAACAGCACCGAACCCTTCTGGTCGCTGTAATCCCGCACAATCCCCACCACCGGCAACGCCAGCCGCCCGTTCGGCGTGTTCAGCACCAGCGGCTCGTTGTACTTCACCTTGTACAGCTCCGCGAAGTTGTCGGAGACGATAAACCCCTTCCCCTCCGCCGCCAGCCGGTACATCGTTTTGCTATCGCCCTGAATCGCCGGCAGGTAGGATTCCGGCCGCAAATTGGCCACGTCTAGCGACACGAACATCACCGGATTGCCCTTGTACAGAATGCGCGCATTCCGCACCACCTGCGTATACTTCACGCCCGGAATCTGCCGGATCTCCTCAGCAAAACTCGCCGGAAACCGGAAGGAGCGGTCCGTGATGTTCTGCGTCGGCGTCAGAAACATGTCCGGGTTCAACGCAATCCGCATCCACTCGTCAATCGAGTTATAACTCGCCCGCGCCATCCCGCCTAACGAAATCACCAGTGCAATCGATAGCGCCAACGCCGACACCGCGCCCGACGTCCGCCGCGGCGATTGAATCAGACTATCGGCCGCCAGCGTCCCCTCCACTGGCCGCAGGAACTTCAACACAGGCCGGATCGCCCGGCTCAACCACAGCGCCATCGTCGGCACCAGCAGCAGCCCCGCGATCACCGTCAGAAAATACCCCGAGTAAAAAATCACCCGGTTCTGCGCAAAAAACAGGCAGAAGAAAACAACCACAAACAGCCCCGCCGCCACCTGCCGCCGCACCCGGTTCTCCCCGGCCGACAGCTGCTGATACCGCCCCTTCTGCAGCGCCTGCACCGGGTCCACCCCGGCCGCCGCGCGCGCCGGAATCCAAGCCGCAATCACGCTCGTCACCACGCCCATCACCAGCGCGCCGAACAGCAATCGCGGGTCCGAAGAAACCTCATCGGCCTTCTGCGCCACCCCATAAATCTCGCCCAAAAAATTCCCCAGCGAAGCCGAAATCGCCCGCGCAATCAACAGCCCGAACAACAGCCCAACCCCCGCGCCAATCAATCCCAGAATCGCGCTCTCCGTCAAAAACAGCGTCTGAATCTGCCCCCTAGTCGCCCCCAGCGCGCGCACAATCCCAATCTCACTCCGCCGCTGCGTCACCGCGATCGCAAACGAGTTGTAGATGATAAACATCCCAATAAACAGCGCGAACAAACTCGTAATGTTCGCCAGCATCCCATACACGCTCGACAGCGATTCAAACTGCTTCCCGCGCGCCGAAGGCGACTCCACCTCGTACCCCGCCCCCAGCATCCCGCTCAACTGCTTCTGCAAATCCGGGACCGCCACGCCCTCGTTCGCCGCCAGGTCAATCCGGTCAAACTTCCGCCCGCGCCCAAACACCTTCTGCGCGGCGTAAATGTCCATAATCGCCAGGTTCCCGCCAAACGCGCTCGTCAACCCGCTCGACTTCATAATCCCGCGCACCGTAAACGTCCGCGGCCCGTCCATCGCCGCCAGGGTGATCTTGGAGTTAATCACCAGCCCATTCGCCGACGCAAACTCCCGCGTCACCATCAGCGAATCCGGCTGCGCAATAAACACCAGCGGGTCTTCGATAACGGTGTCATCGCCCTCTTCCAAATCGTAATCCCGCAGCCCCCGGTCCCCCGTCATATCCACGGCCAGAACCAAAATATTTCCCTGCGACTTCAGGTTCAGATTGACGACAGCCTCAATCACCGGCACCGCCACCCGCACCCCCGGCACCGCCTGCACCCTCTCCAAAACTTCCTCGTCGAAGCCCGACTCACCCGCCGTAATCTGCAACTGCGTCGCGCCCGCAATCCGGTCCACTGTCTTGTTGAAAGCCGACAGCACCGACTGGTTCGCCGTATGCATCCCCACAAAAACCGCCACGCCCAACACAATCCCCGCCATCGTCAAAACGGTGCGCAGCAAGTGTTTCCGCACGTACTGCCAGCTGATGAGCCTTAGAAGTCTCATCCCTTTTTGTCCATCACAATGTGGCCGTCTTTGAGCGCAATCTGCCGCGGACAGGACTCGGCCACCCCCCGGTCATGCGTGACGATCAGCACCGTCGCCCCCAGCCGTTCATGCAGTTCCCGGATCAGCCCCAGAATCTCCACGCCCGTGTTCGAATCCAAATTTCCCGTCGGCTCATCCGCCAACAAAATCGGCGGATACACCGACAGCGCCCGCGCAATCGCCACCCTCTGCCGCTCCCCGCCCGAAAGCTCCTCCGGCAAATGGTCCAGCCGTTTTTCCAGCTTCACCAGCGAGAGCAACTCCCGCGCCCGGTCGTTGATCTTCGCCGCCGGCCACCCGCGCAAATGCAGCGGCAGGCTGACGTTCTCTAAACAACTCAACGTCGGCAGCAAGTTGAAAAACTGAAAGATAAACCCAATCTTGTCCCGGCGAATCCGCGTCAGCTCATCGTCGGAGATCCCCCGCAATAACGTGCCGTCGATGCGGATATCCCCCTCACTCGGCCGGTCCAGCCCGCCGATCAAATTGAGCAGCGTCGACTTCCCCGAACCCGAAGGACCGACAAGCGAAACCATCTCGCCTTTTTCAAGGTGCAGATTAACTGCGTCGAGTGCGATTACCTGACGTTTGCCGTCAAATCGCTTGGAAACGCTACTGAGCGAGATCATGTCACTACAGTCCTCATGATGACACGCGCGGAACATCCGGTTCATAATCAGCAGAGCAGATAAAAATTTATGGCGTTGCCGTACCTGGTCGGGCAAGTAAAAGATAGTGGCGTTGCGCTGGCCGTATTACTCGTATCTCTCGGGGTACGCCGCTGGATGCTCCGCCGCCTCGAAGGCGTCGCCCGCGAAAATCCCAAGTCCTTCGCCGGCACCCTCCGCGAAGGCCTCGGTACCCCCAGTCTCCTCTGGTGCCTCGTCCTCACTGTCGACGCGCTCCTCGGCGCGCTCGATCTCTCCCCCAAAGCCGAACGCGTCGGCCACGTCCTGGTCGTCAGCTTCCTCATCCTCAGCCTCACCATGGTCGCCAGCACCATCGTGACCCGCACCCTCCAGCGCTACGGCGAGCTCCACTCGCTCCCCTTCGCCGTCGCCGGCCTCTCCCGCACGCTCACCCAGGTCATCGTCTTCTCCCTCGGCCTGGTGATCTTTCTCAGCTATCTCGGCATCTCGCCAACGCCTTTAATCACCGCCTTCGGCGTCGGCGGCTTGGCCGTCGCCCTCGCCCTGCAGGACACCCTCGCCAACATCTTCGCCGGCGTGCACATCTTAATCGAACGCCCCATCGCCGTCGGCGATTTCGTCCGCCTCAGCGCCGAAGAAGAAGGCACCGTCTCCGACATCGGCTGGCGCACCACGCGCCTGCTCACCGGCGCCAATAGCACCGTCGTCATCCCGAACAAAACCATCACCTCGGGCAACCTGCTGAACTACTCCATGCCCTCCATCGAGGTCGGTGCCTGGGTGCCCATCCTCATAGCCCTCGATGCCGATGTCGAAAAAGCCGAACGCATCGCCCTCGCCGCCGCCCTCGCCACCGAAGGCGTCCTCGCCGAACCCGCGCCCGCCTTCACCGTCGACCCCGGCATGACCGCCACCCACCTGCAATACCGCCTGTCCTTCCGCGTCCCTCGCCAACTCCAGGCCGGCGTCATCAAGACGCAAATCCTCCGGCGCGTGCTCGAAGGCTTCCGTGCCGAAGGCGTCCCCCTCCCGGAAGTCCGCCAGCGATAAAACTACTGAACCGGCCCAGTCCCCTGCGGCGCCTGCGGTTCAATATGAATCTCCCCAAAGGCCGATTCATACTGGCTGATGTTCTGCTGCAGAACATTCACCAGCGCCTTTGCCTGCTGCGGGCTCAAATACACGCCCTGGAAATTCTGAATGTTCACCACGTCCGGTGAATTCTGCGAGACCAGCCCGAACATCAGGAAAAAGTCCCACAGATTCGCGCGCACTTGCACGCTGTTCGCGTAGCCTTCGCGATAATCAGGGCCGTTGAGCAATTGGATTTTGGGTGCGGTATTGGGGTTCATAACGAAAAAGGAGCGCATAAGCGCTCCTGTCTCTCTTTATTATGGCTTACGGACTTAGTGGATGGGATGGCGGGGACGACGGGGCTCGAACCCGCGACCTCCGACGTGACAGGCCGGCGCTCTAACCAACTGAGCTACGTCCCCGTCCTTAAAACGTCCGTTCTTAAAGAATAGCACAGGTAGGCCAGGAAACAAAACATCCCATGGGAGAATCGAAGAGTGCGTATGCGCCTCTCCCTTTTTGCCCTCCTGGCCCTCCTCGCCGCCTGTAGCCAGAAGCCCGTCGAAAAACCCAAAGAATCCGCCCCCCGCCTGCCCAAGATCACCCACTTCTACGGCAACGCCGCCTCCGTCCCCAAAGGCGAAAGCCTCACCCTCTGCTACGGCACCGAAAATATCGACTCGGTCACCATCACCCCCTCCGACGACAAAGACCTCCGCCCCGCCCTCAACCGCTGCATCGCCCACCGTCCCACCAAGGACACCACCTACACCATGACCGCCAAAGGCCCCGGCGGCGAAACCACCGCCTCCTTCTCCGTCCGCGTCGGCCCATCCTCGCCCAAGGAACGCGTGCTCATCCAAAGTTTCCTCTCCCTGGGCTCCGGCCCCTTCAACGCCGGTGCCCGCGTCCAACTCTGCTACACCACCGATGGCGCCACCGCCGTCTCCGTCCAACCCGCCGTCCCCGCCAAACTCGCCCCCGGCACCAACCAGTGCTTCACCGTCAGCCCCGATAAAACCACCACCTACGTCCTCTCCGCCACCACCGGCGATGGCGGCACAGACCGCATGCAAGTCACGGTCCCTATACACTAGCCCTCGAATTCGGTATAACTAACCCACTATGTCTGAATCCCGACGGTTGTTCCTGCAAGGCGGCGCCCGCGCTCTCTCAGTCGCGGCAATGGCAAAGGAGGTCCTGGCCCAGACATCCAGCGCATCGGCCACCGGCCTGCCCACCCGCGTCCTCGGCCGCACCGGCCAGCGCGTCTCCATCCTCGCCCTCGGCGGTTGGCACATCGGCTCCGTCAAGGATGACAACGAAGCCATCCGCATCATGCACGCCGCCATCGACGAAGGCATGACCTTCTTCGACAACGCCTGGGACTACCACGACGGCCACTCCGAAGAGGTCATGGGCAAAGCCCTCACCGGCGGCAAACGCCAGAAGGTCTTCCTCATGACCAAGAACTGCGAGCGCGATTACGCCGGGTCCATGAAGAACCTCGACGACTCTCTCCGCCGCCTGCAGACCGATCACCTCGACCTCTGGCAGTTCCACGAAATGGTCTACGACAACGACCCCGATTGGGTCTTCGAAAAAGGCGGTCTCAAGGCCGCCCTCGAAGCCAAAAAGGCGGGCAAAATCCGCTACATCGGCTTCACCGGCCACAAGGATCCGCGCATCCACCTCAAGATGCTCGGCAAGCCCTACGACTGGGACTCCGCCCAGATGCCCATCAATCTGCTCGACAACTTCTACCGCAGCTTCCAGCGCGAAGTCGTCCCCGTCTGCCTCAAGAAAAACGTCGGCGTCATCGGCATGAAAGGCCTCGCTGGCGGCAACACCCAGGGCCGCTTAATCGAAAAACTCGGCATGACCGCGGTCGATTGCTACAACTACTGCCTCTCCCTCCCCGTCACCGCCCAGGTCGTCGGCATCACCACCATGGCCCAGCTCAAAGAGGACATCGCCCTCGCCCGCAATTTCAAGCCGCTCGACGCCGCCGCCCGCCAGTCGCTCCTCTCCAAAGTGAAGGACGAAGCCAGCGACGGCCGCCACGAACTCTTCAAGTCGGCCAAGACCTACGACGGCCCGCACCACCGCAAACAGCACGGCTTCGACCTCGGCTAACCATGCGCCTCCTCCTCGCGTTCTTCCTAATGCTGCCCCTCGCGGCGGCCGAGCCCGGCTTCGTCTCTTTGTTCGATGGCAAGTCCCTCGACGGCTGGTTCATCGTCAACAAAATGGGCCCCGGCTTCCTCGTCCGCGACGGCCTCATCGTCTGCCCTTACGAAGGCGGCCAGAAGCTCATGACCGCCAAGGAATACGCCAATTTCGTCCTCCGTATCGAATACAAACTCGAACAGGACGGCAACAACGGCATAGGCATCCGCGCCCCCCGCGACGGCCAAACTTCGGTCCACGGCATGGAGATCCAGATCCTCGATCAAACCGGCCCCAAGTACCCGCCCATGCACCTGAAGCCGGAGCAGTACACCGGCTCCATCTACGGTGTCTGGCCCGCCCGCACCGGCTTTCTAAAGAAGCCCGGTGAATGGAACGAACAGGAGATCCGTGCCGACGGCCGCCGCATTACGATCACCCTCAACGGCGCCATCATCCTCAACGCCGATCTCGACGACGTC
>CANIFK010000103.1 GCA_947466555.1 Acidobacteriota bacterium
GAGACGACGCCGCCCCAGGTTTGCTTGGTGATCGGGTCCTGGCGGCCGGCGAAGGAGAGCAAACTGTCCTTGACGTTATCGCGGTTGAGCAACAGGGTGATGTGGCCGCCGGCGGGACGGAAGCGTAGACCGCCGATGTAGTTCTTGACGAGGAAGCCTTGGGGGCTCGCGCCCACGCGGAGGCCGAAATCGTTGCTGGAGAGTTGGAACTCGGCGGCCATGCCGGAGACGCTCTGCGCGTCGAAGGTGGAGCCGACCGGGAGCAGGCCGAGACGGAACGTTTCGCTGGTCCCATCGGCGGCTTCGGTGCGGATGGAGGTGGGCCGGACGATGAGGCTGGCGCGGAGGGCGTTGCCGAGCACTTTGCTGACGCCAATTTCCGTCTCCTGCAATGTGCGCCGGTCGAAGCCGGGGGTGCCGCTGCGGGAGTTGATGGTGGTGGCGACGTCAAAGGTAGGCGTGTTGCGCGCCGTGATGGCTTGGAGGCGATCGGCGATGCGGTCGCTTTCGCTTTTCTGATTGACGAGCGAATTGGCGAAGGGGCCGGAGCCGGGCAGCGTGTCGGCGTTGGCGTCTCCGCTCAGAACGCGGCCCAGACGGTCGGCACCGGGTTCGGGGGCGGTTGTTTCGGGCTGTTCGCCGACGATGAGGCGGCCGAGGGCGTTGCCGGGTTGGCGGCCGGCGAAGAGCGGCGCGGTATCGGCTTTGGGCTTGCGGCCGGCGACGGCGAGCGCGCTGCGATAGTACATTTCGGCGCGCGCGAAATCGCCCTTTTGCGCGTAGATGTCGGCGGCGAGGCCCAGCACCTTGGGTTCGGAGGGGAAGCGCTTCATGGCGTCATCGAGCCATTTGGCGGCGAGATCGCTGCGTTCAGCCATGGCGGTGCCGATGGCGGTGGAGTAGTCGTCGACGCTGGCGCCGGTGAGGCCCCACTGTTTGTAGGCGGCGAGCGCCTTCTTCGTGTCGCCGGATTCTTTGAGCGAGGCCGCGTAGGCGCCGCGCAGGCGACCGTCGGCGGGCAGCATGCGGACGGCTTCGGCGAGGATGGCGGTGGCGCGATCGGGCTTGCCCGAGCGGCGGGCCTCGTCGGCCTGACGCTGGGCCCAGACCGACCAGAGCTCGTTGTAGCTTGTGCGCTGATCGGCGGAGAGCGTTGTGTCGGTCGACAACGATTTGAGGACGCTGAAGAGTTCGCGGCCATCGGCGTTTGCGTTCAACAGCAGCCACGCCTGTTGGAGGCGCATCTGGGCGGGTGGGCGTTCGCCCTTCTGCTCGAAGCGGGCGAGGGTTTCGTGGACCAGCCGCAGCGCTTCGCCCTGGTTACCGGCTTCGCTGTTGATGGCGGCAATGAGCGAGAGATAGTCGTTGTCCTGTTGGAGTTGGGCCTGGACGATGGGGGAGATGCGGCGGGACTCAAGCAGCGCTTCGGCCGAACGGTGCTGGGCTTGGAGCGCGGCGAGCAGTTGACGCGTCGCCTCAGGCCGGAAGCCGTCGCTGGCGGCCGTGTCCCGGGCGAGTAGCTCGCGCAGCAGTTTTTCGGCTTCGGGGGCCTTGCCCTGCTTCAGCCAGATGC
The DNA here is from genome assembly GCA_947466555.1 of Acidobacteriota bacterium. Classification (GTDB taxonomy): domain Bacteria; phylum Acidobacteriota; class Terriglobia; order Bryobacterales; family Bryobacteraceae. Next base: position 1,574 of record CANIFK010000103.1, read on the forward strand.
TGGCGAGCTGGGTCTGGACGTCGGCCGGTACGTTGCCCGCGCCGGCGCGGGCAATCCATTTGAGCAGCAGCGATTCGACGACATCGTAGCGGCCCAGATGCATCTGCAGCAGCGCGGCCGAACGGAGGAAGCCGGGACGGTCGGCCGCTTCGGCGTAGACCTTGGCGGGCATCGATGAGAGGGCCTCATAGGCGCGGGTCTCTTCTTTGGCGGCCATGAGGGCGGCGAGAAGGCCTTCCCAGGCGACGACGTTGGTGCCATCGGCCGAGACGGCGGCCTGATAGAGGGCGACCGCGTCTTTATCGCGGCCTTCGTTCAGATAGGAACCGGCGAGGAGGAGCCCGAGTTCGGTATCGGAGCGGAGCCCTTCGCGGACCGTGGCCGGAGCCTTAGCCCAGAGGGCGAGCGCTTCTTTTTGCCCCCCGGCCTTGGCCCGGGCGGCGATCAGGTTGCGCCAATCGGCGGGGTTGTTTTCGGTGACCGTGAGCTGCTGGAAGAGCGCGGCGGCCTGCGCGTTTTCCCCGGCCGCCATCCAGGCGCCGGCGAGGCCGCGCTGGGCGTCGGGGCTGGCCGGACGGAGGGCGAGCGCGGTCTGGAACTGCGCGATGGCGGGTCCGAGGCGGTTCTGGCGGAGCGCGGCCGTGCCTTCGCCCATGGCGAGGAAAAAGCGGGACTCGGCCTGCGCTTCGGCGTACTGCTTATTGCCGGGGACGGCGCGGGCAGCCTGTTCCCAAGCCTTGACGGCCTCGACCCAGTTCTTCTGTTTCATCTGCGCGTAGCCAAGGCCGGCCTGGGCGGTAGCGCTGCGCGGGGCTTCGCGGAGCGCTTTTTCAAAGTGCGCGACGGCGGCCGGGGCATCGCCCGCGTTGAGCGCAGTGTAGCCGAGCGCCTCTTGCGGGCTCTGCGTAAGCGCGCGGGGCGCGGCCGTGGTGGCGCTGGCGGCGGTGGCGGCGAGCCGGGCGAGTTCGGCGTCCGGGGTCTGCGCCAGATACTCGCGCAGCGGCGCGAGCGAGCCGGGCGCGCCGTTCTCCCAAACAAGTGCCTGGCGGATGGCGGCGCGGGCCTTTTCGCCGTGGACGCCGTTGGCGGGGATCGATTGCAGCAGGCGGATGCCGCGGGCGCGGGTCTGCGGTTGGTAGGTGCAGAGGCGGCCGAGGGCGAGGGTGTAGTCGACCTGATTCGGTTCGGCGCGCAAGAGCCGCTCGAGACCGGCGATGGCTTCGTTCGTGCGGCCTTTGACGCCGCCAATGGTTTCGTAATAGGCGACGGCGAGCGGGCCGGTGGGGGCCTTGTTGCCGAGCACTTCGCCATAGACGCGCGTGGCCTCTTCGTACTTGCCGGACTGGGCGAGCGATTCGGCCGAATGGAGGCGCGGGTCGCGCGCGGCGGCGGGCCGGGGTGGCTCCGGAATGGCCGCGTTGGGCTCCAGACGGCGCAGCCGATCCAGATAGGCGCGCGCCTGGGCGTCTTCGCCGGTCTGCTTATGGAGCCGCGCCAAGGCGCCGAGCGCCTCGGTGCTCTTTGGATTGCTCCACAGCACCTGCTGCCAGGCCTTGATGGCGAGATCGAGCCGGCCGCGGACCTCAAGCGCGCGGGCCTTGCTGGAAAGCATGGTGAGCGCGGGGTCTGCTGGCTGGGCGATCGCCTGGAGTGCCAAAAACAGCGTCAGTAGGATGGAAATCAGGCCTTGCACGTTCATACAGTCAACTCCTCGTCATAGTCCAGCCGCGCCTTGCGGCGCCGCTCCACAAACGCTTCGATCAGTGGCGCCAGGGGTATGGCGCACAGCAGAATAAAGAGCGGCATAAAGAGCAGATAGCGGGTCATCCAGTGATCGAACGCCTGGATGGGGCCGAGCCGGCCGGCCGAGTAGGACTCGTCGGCCAGGCGGAAGGATTGATAGCCGCCGGCGCGTTGTACGGCCAGGTTGCCGAAGATGTTGTCCTCGGCGGCGGCGGCTTCGAGCGCCGGGAAGATCTGGCCGGATTCGTCGTCGCCGACGGCGAGCAGTTGCACCAGGCTCCGCTCGCCGAGGCGGGCACCTTGCAGCACGGCCTGCATAGCGCCTTCGCGCCCGATGAATTCGTTGGCGCGGCGGCGCTCCTTGCCGTAGCCGGCCCAGGGAATGGAGAGATAGCGGTTGAGCAACTGCCGCGGCTCGACGGTGCGGAAGATACCATCGCTGTAGGCGAGCGGGAGGGCGGCGGCGCGGGCCGCGAGATCCATCTGATCCTGCGGCGAACCGATCATGAGTACGTCTTTGCCGCGCGTTCGTTCGATCTCGGTGGTGGCGATGAAGCTGACCCAGGTGGCCGGTTGGCCGGTCTGGCTGGCGAGGAAGGCGAGCGCGTTCAGGGCGAGGGCGATCTGCGCCGGAGAGGCGTTGGCCGAGAGGGCGACGGCGGTCTCTGACAGATCCGCGCGGCGGGTGAACGGGAAGCCCGCTTTGGCGAAGAGATCGAGCCGGGGCATCTCGGTGAAGTGCTCGACGTCGCGCAGGTCGAGCGAGGAGTCCATGTCGATCTCAAACTCCGGCCGCACGCTGGCCGGGAGTTCGGGGTAATCGAGTTCGAAGGTCAGCGTGTTGCGTGGATAGAGCGCCGAGACCGGAACCTGTAACGTCTCCTGGATCGTCTCGCCCGCCTTCGGGCCGCGGTAGGAGCGGCGGGCGACGAGGGTGCCGTTCAAGGTGACCCGCAGGCGCGCCGGCGTGGAGCCCGGGATGCGGCGCCAGCGGAAGGAGGTGCGCAGGGGGACCATGCTACGTGTGGCGAAGTGGAGGTCCGGGGCAAGGCGGAAGTAGAGCTTCGTGTTGCCGGCGCCGGCGAGCCGGGATTGGCCCGCGTTCGAAAACTTACGGAATGGGACGCTTTCGCCGGTGGGCAGCCAACGCGGAGCGGCGTAGGCGGCCAATTGCGTGGGCGGCGTGGCTGGTAGCGAGAGGCCTTCGCCCTTCAGTCCCTTCGCTGAGACAAAGGCGCGCGCGGATTGGAGGGTCTGCTCGGCAGTGTCGCCGGCGATGACGAGGATCTTGGCGGCCAGATCGGCCGGATGCGGGCAGAGGGCGACGGCGCTGCCCGGCGGAAGCGCGCAGTTGAGGGCCGCCAAATCGCCCTTGGAGCGATCGGCGATCCAGACGAGGTTGCCCGGCGGCAACTCGCCGATGGAGACGTGGAAATCGGCCGCCATGCGTTCCGGCTGCGTGCCGAACCATGAGGCGGCGACGCCGGCGGCGGTCAACAGTTCCCGGCTGGGCGGCGCGGAGAAGTGAACGCCGACGCGGGTGACGCCGTGAGCGGCCGGGTCGATGAAGAGTTGCGGCAGTAGCTCCAACCGGCTGGGTACGGGGAGAATGGCGCCCGAGTAGATGACTGCGGAGGCCGCCTCCAACTGGGTGGTGAGCCGGCGTTCGTCCTTCGTCGAGCAGTCCTCGCACTGGGCGATGAGGTGCAAGCCGATGCGGTTGTTGGCCGTGAGTAACTCGGCTGGCAGGGGCAGCGAGGCGATGCCGGCGTCGCCGCCCTCGGCGGGCTTGAGCAGAAGGGAGCCGGCCGGGGAGCCGTTCAATTCGATCTCCAGGCGGCTGGCGTCCGGACTCAGCGCCGGGGCGAGACGGTATCGGATTTCCAGGCGTGCTTCGGTGGCGAGCTGGGCGACGGGAATGGAAAAATCGAAGTTCGCCGTGGCTTCGCGGCCCTGGAGGGCGATGCCCGCCGGGCGACCCGCCTGGCGGAGGGTGATGGCTGACTGGAAGCCCATCTGCGGCTCGTCCCCGACCGGCGCTGGCTGGGCGGGAGCGCGGAGGGCGAGCAGTGTGAACAGGACCACGAACAGCAGCACCGCCGAATAGACGGGGCGGCGACTGGAGGCCGGGCCCTTTACCCCGTTTTTGCTGGCTTCGGCGATGGAGCCGAACAGCGAGGCGGGGATGGCGATGAGGCCCTTGGTGGCAATTTCGACGATGCGCAGGAAGGAGTAGAGCGGACGGTCGACGTCGGTCTTGCGCCAGCGGTTCCAGAAGTCGGCTCCGGAGAAGACCAGCAGGGCGACTTTTTCTTCCTGATCGAGCGTCAACTGGTGAAAGACGACGCGGAGCATGCCTTCTTCGGATTTGACGACGAAGGCGGGCAGTTCGATGTCCTCGCCGCGGAGCTGGAAGCGGAGCGTAAACGTGTCGGCCGGGCGGAGATCGGGCGCCTCGCGGAGTTCGATGGCGAGGCCCGTGGTGGAGATATCGCTGGTGACTGTCTGGTACCGGCGGCCATCGTCGAGCAGGCATTCGACGGCGATCGCGGCCGGGACGCGAATGGAGGTACGGAGCTGACGTTTTTCGGTGGCCGCGGCGACCGATGCGCCGAGTACGACCACGTTCAGCAGGGACCAGAAGATGTTGATGGCCATGGTGGGCCAGGTTTCGTGATCTTCGAGAACCTTGCCGACGCCGACGATGATGCCGGCGAGATTGAGCGCGAGCAGGACGGCGAAGGGCCAGACGACATGCCAGTCGAGATAGGTTCGATCGCTGGTGACGTTCTTCGAGGTGACGTTGAACTTGCCCCACTTGGGGTTGATGAGCGCGGCCATGGTGGGTAGCAGGATGAAGGGGGCGAGGACGGTTTCATACACCTCGTTCCAGAACGAGTGGCGATGGGTGCCTTGGATGCGGGAGTTGGTGAGAGTCGCCAGCGCCAGATGCGGCAGGGCGTATGAGAGAATCGTCGCCACCGAGCCGTACATGTTGCTGTAGCCGAGCAACAGATAAACGAGCGGGGCGGTGAGGAAGATGAGCCGGGGCAGCGAGTAGAGATAGTGGACGACGCTGTTGAAGTAGCAGAGCCGTTGGGCGAGCGTGAGGCCGCTGCCGAACAGCGGCGTGTCGACGCGGAGAATCTGCACCATGCCGCGAGCCCAGCGGATGCGCTGGCCGATGTGGTCGGCCATGCTGGCGGTGGCGAGGCCCGCCGCCTGCGGAATGTTGATGTAGGCCGTGCCCCAGCCGCGACGCTGCATGCGGAGCGAGGTGTGGGCGTCCTCGGTGACGGTTTCGACGGCGACGCCGCCGATCTCCTCCAGCGCCGGGCGGCGGATGACGGCACACGAGCCGCAGAAGAAGGTGGCGTTCCAGAAGTCGTTGCCGTCCTGCACGATGCCGTAGAAGAGCGAGCTTTCGTTGGGAACTTCCTTGAAGATGTCGAGGTTCTTTTCAAACGGGTCGGGCGAGTAGAAGTGGTGCGGCGTTTGCACCATGCCGAGCTTTTGATTGGTGAGGAACCAGCCGACGGTGAGCTGCAGGAAGCTGCGCGTGGGGACGTGATCGCAGTCGAAGATGGCGACCAGATCGGCACTCGTGTTTTTGAGGGCGGCGTTGATGTTGCCGGCCTTGGCGTGCTTGTTGTCGGCGCGGGTGATGTGGGCGACGCCGTAGTCGGCGGCAAATTGCCGGAACTCGTCGCGGCGGCCGTCGTCGAGGATGTAGACGTTGAACCGGTCGGGCGGATAGTCCATGTTGAGCGCGGCCATGACGGTGGGCTTGACGACCTCGAGAGGCTCGTTATAGGTGGGGATGAAGACGTCGATGGTCGGCCATTTCGTGGTGTCCTCCGGCAGGGGAACCGGTTTGCGGCCGAGGGGTTTGAGGCCCTGGAAGTAGCCCAGGGCGAGGATCAGCGCGGCGTAAGTTTCCGCGCCGAGCAGCAGGGTGACAAAGATGAGATCGACCGAGATGGCTGCCGAACCCTGGACGCCGAAGAAGCGCCAGCTTTCCTGGTAGCGCCAGATGGTGTAGCGGGCCGTGCAGAAGACGGAGAGAACAATGAGAATGAGCGTGACGCGGTAGCTTTTCGAGGTGCTGTTCAGATAGACGCAGAAGGCATAGAGCGCGACGCCGACGATGAGCTGATCGCTCCAGGTGAGAGGGAGCGTGGAAAGCAGGGCGAGGCCCGCGAGGATGGGGAGGACGAGGAGCGTCCGGAGGGTGAATTTCTGATTCGATTTGGGCACGAGGTTACTCCTGCGGTCCGGTGGGGGGAAGTTGTTTGATCCAGGCTGCGAGCATGCGATAGTCGAGCGCGATGCCGGAGGAAGGGGCGTAGTCGATGACCGTGCCGCCGTCGGCCAGGGCCTCGGAGATCTCGTCGCCCCGGCGCAAGGTGAGCGGAAGAACGAGCGAGCGGAAGGACTCCTGCAGCCACTCGCCGATTTCGCAGTGGAGCCGGACGTGGGGGTCGAATTGCGAGAGGAGGAAGTAGATGGGGAGCGGCGAGTCGCACTCCTCGCGGAGGGCGATGAGCCGTTTCAACATTGGCTCCAGACGGCAGGCGGTGCGGAGATCGGGCAGCAGCGGTACGATGGCGACGGCGTCTTGGAGCACCTTTTTCAAATAGGCCTGCGGGAACATGGGCGACATGTCGAGGATCATGCGATCGAACTCGCCGTCGAGATGTTCGCAGGCCGAGGCGACCCAGTCGTCGCCGACGGCGCGGGGGCGGTTGACGATGTGGACCGAGGCGCGTTCGGCAAAGTCCGGGTGGGTAATGGTGCGGACGCCGCCGCCGAAGCTGCGCAGACCGAAGTAGGCTCCGAGTAGCGACTGCGGAGTGTCGTCGATGAGGGCGATCGATTCGTTCGAATCGCTCAGCAGCCGGGCGAGCGTGGCGGCGATGGTGGTGACGCCGCAGCCGCCGGCGGAGGCAAACAGCGCGACGGTCGTCTTGCGGCCGGTGCGGCGGGTGGCCGGCTTATCGTTACGCAGGGCATCGAGCGCGCGGTAGGCGCGGCCGTCGTCCTGGGCCTGATAGCCGACAGAGCCTTGGTTGTTCAATATCAGATCCGCGATTCCAGGCGGGGCCGCTGCGCCTTCACTTTGCCGGATGGCGCGCCGGATGGCGTGAATCTGCGCTCCCGCATCCGTTTGCGATGGCTTCGGACGCCCCGGGCGTTCGAAGGTCCGGTAGGTCTTGAGCGCGAATTCAGCGTCGCTGGAAAGTTGCGCAATATCTTGCGGTAAGAACGTTGTCATCGGCTTGGCTGTCCTGCAATTCCGGAGCGAGCTCTGTGCCCAAGGGGTTCCCCTTCTGCAAAGACCTAGCCGGGTCCATAGGGATCCAGCGTAGTTCCGCTCCTGAATAGCTAATCGACCGCCTTCCGAAACTTATTAAAAATCCCCCCATTTTTCGCCGATAAATTCAATAGACGTCGACACGTCGAAGGGATTTATGCGTCAACTTAGTCCGTGGGTCGTATTCCTGTTCGCTGCCGCTGCTGGCGCAACGGCGCAGACATCGACGGCCATGCTGCCGCCGGATGCGACGCCGCAGTTCCGTTTGCAGGGGCTGGGCGCGGACAACTGGACCGTATTGGATATCACGGGCAAGCCGTTTTCGCGGGTATGGCGGCTGAAGACGCCGTTTGCCGCCGGGACGGGAAATCCGTACGACTTTACATTGACCGGCCGCGCGCTGCAGGGGATCCGGCAAGGTGACTTGCTGCTGGCGACGGTTTGGGTGCGCAGTGTTTCGGCGGTGTATGGCCAGGCGCATACGCGGTTTGTGGTGCAGGAGGATCAGCCTCCGTACCAGAAGTCAGCCGAGTGGTTTCTCTCGGCGGGCGAGGATTGGAAACGTTTCCAGATTCCGTTCCGGGCGGTGAAGACGAATGCCGCCGATGGCTTCTCGATTCAGTTCTGGGTCGGGTTCGGGCCGCAGGAGATTGAGCTGGCGGGGCTGGAGTTGGTGAACTATGGTCCGGGTGGGCGGATCAGCGCACTGGGGCTTGCCGACTATCCGTATGCCGGGTATGCGGACAAATCGTGGCGGGCCGAGGCCGAACGCCGGATTGAAACGTTGCGAAAGGGCGACGCGGTGATCGTTCTGCGCGACGACAACGGCAAGCCACTGGCCGATGCGGCGATGGAAATCCGGATGAAAGTGCATCAGTTCGGGTTCGGAACGGCGGTGCAGTCGGAACTGTTGTTGGCTTCCGGGGCGGCGGCCGACAGTTACCGGCGGACGTTTCTGGAAAACTTCAATCGCGCGACGCCCGAGAACGATTTGAAGTGGACGGAGTGGAGCGTCAATCCCGACCGGGCGTTGCGAGGGTTGGACTGGTTACGGGCCAATGGGATCAAACAGGTACGGGGACACAATCTGGTGTGGCCCGACTGGCAGTATCTGCCGGCGTCGCTGCGCGGATTCGCCGCGAGCCCGAGCGGGCTGCAGGCCGAGATCGACCGGCATATTGCGGCCACCACGGCGGCCACTGCCGGGCGTGTTTCCGAGTGGGACGTGTTGAACGAACCGGTGACGAATACGACGCTGCAGAAGATCATCGGCGCCGGGGCGATGCCGGCGTGGTTTGCCACGGCCAGGGCCGGCGATGGGGCGGCGCGATTGTACGTGAACGACTACAACCTGCTCGAAGGCGGCGGCTATGACACGCCGCATCAGGCCGGGTTGGACGCGGTGTTGCAGTCGTTGCAGGGTGCGCCCGTCGATGGCATCGGCCTACAGGCGCATATGCAGGGACAGTTGACCGACCCGGCGCGCGTGTATGAGATCCTTTCTCGCTACGGCGCCTACAAGCGAGATTTGCAGATTACCGAACTCGATATCGACGTCGAGGACGAGGCGCTGCAGGCTGAGTATTTGAGCGATCTGTTGACGATGGCCTTCAGCCATCCGTCGCTGAGTGGGGTGACGCTGTGGGGCTTTTGGGAAGGCGCGCACTTCCGGCCGAACGCCGCCCTGTGGCGCACTGACTGGACGCCGAAGCCTTCGGGGGCGGTTTGGCGCGAACTGGTTTTCGGCAAATGGCGGACCGACCTGCGTACGCGCACCGATGCCGATGGCGCCATCCGGTTTCGCGGCTTTGGCGGCAGTTATGAGGCGGTGGTGACCGTCGATGGCGTGCAACGCGTGATTCCGTTTACGCTGCGAGCCGGGCAGAGCAACTACGTTCTCTTGGGCAAACCGACGGCGCCTCGCGTGGCGGCGGCAGCCGTTGTCAACGGCGCCAGTTTTGCGGCTGGGCCCGTTTCTCCTGGGCAGGTTGTGGCGCTGTTCGGTAGTGATTTCGGCGGGTCGCGGATCGCTACGGCGCAACTGGACGCCGGCGGCGGGTTGCCGACGAATGTGGGGGACGTCTCGCTTCTGGTGGACGGCAAGCCGGCTGAGATGCTCTACGCCGTGCAGGGGCAGGCCGGGGCGGTGCTGCCGGCTGGCATTCGCGGGATCGCCAAGCTCCAATTGGGATTCCTGGGCCAGGCGGGCAACGAGATCTATCTGCCGGTGGCCGATGCCAGTCCGGGCGTTTTCACGGTGTCCGGCGGCACAGGACAGGCGGTGGCGTTTAACGCCGAAACCGGCGACAGCAATCGGGCCGCGACGCCGGCGGCGCGAGGCGCGGTGGTCACGTTTTTCGCGACCGGGATGGGGAATGCCGATGGGAACGGGGCGCCGTTGGCGCGGGCGCGCGTGTTGTTCGGAGAGCGCGAGGGAGAGTTGCTGTTTGC
>CANIFK010000104.1 GCA_947466555.1 Acidobacteriota bacterium
TCATCGCCACCCGGATGCGCCCGTCGAACTGGCCACCGCTCCACTCCGCCGCCCCGGTCGCGCGCAGGTAGTCTTCCCGGGTTTGGGCGATCACGGCGACCTTGTCGTCGGTCCGGCAGCCGAGTTCAAACGAGATCCGGGAGTACTCCTGCTCCAACACGCCCAGCAGGGCCCGCGCCGTTTCGCGCGGCATCACCGCCGGATCATAGCGGAACACGAAGCGCGGACTGTGCAGCGGCTCGCCGGTCTTGTCGGCGCTCAGTTCCTTCTGAATCTTGTCCAGGAATCGCTGAACCGCCGGATCCGGCTGAATGGCGAGCGCGTCCTTCAACAACCCGGCCGCCTCGGCGATCCGGTCCTTCTTGTACGCCTCCACACCGGCCGCCACCAACCGCCCCATCTCCCCAGCTTTTTCCTGGGTGACTGTCACCGAGGATTTGTCTGGTAGGGAGGGCGGAGTGTCGACCGACGGGGCATTCCTACGCGCCAGTTCCCACGCATCGATCCCGGCCAACTCCACGCCCGGCAGGAACCCGCGCACCACTTGCCCACCCTGCACCACATCGACGGCATAGCAACCGTTCATCCCGAAGCGCACCGTCGCCGCCGCGCCCGCCGACAGTTTCGCCACCACCGGTTCGCCGGGCTCGCAGGATTCGCGCAGCTCCGCCCCGTCCTGCTTTACCGTCAAAGCAGCCACCGCGAATAGGAGTGCAATTCCGGGCATACCAGAATGCTACGGGCAATCGGCCGCGAAGTCAGTCCGGCATATACCTTAGAATCAACAGCGTCAGATCGTCGCGCTGTGGTTCACCGCCGGTAAACGCCGCGATGTCGGCCTTGACGGCCTCCGTCAACGGCCCCATGTCCAACCAGAAGTTCCGCTGCAACACGGCCACCAGGCGCTCCGGCCCGTACATCTCGCGCGCCGCGTTCATCGCCTCCGACACGCCATCGGTATAAAGCGCCAACAGGTCCCCGCGGCCCATCTGCAGCGCCGCGTCCTTCCAGTTGCCCTCTTCCAACATCCCCACCGGCATCCCCGTAGGCGCCAGTTCGTAGACCTCGCCCGTCGGTTTCACCAGCAGCGGCGAACAGTGCCCGGCGTTGGCCCACTGCATCGGCGCGTCGCGGTAAATGGACGCGAGGAAAATCGTGGCATATTTCGCCCCATTCGTCCGGCCCAGGAGGAAGCGGTTCAGGCGGTCCAGGATCACGGCCGGCGGAATCTGCTCGGCCGTCGACATGACGAAGGCGCCTTGCAACAGGCTGGCCAACAGCGCGGAGCTGACGCCCTTGCCGGAAACGTCAGCCATGACGATGTCGTACCGCCCATCGCCGGACGGCAGAATATCGAAGTAATCACCGCCCACCAGCTTGCTGGGGATCGACAGGCCACCCGCCCGCAGCCAGCCGGTTTGCGGATACTCGGACGCCTCCGGCAGCAGGTCCTGCTGGATCGTCTGCGCGATCCGCAACTCCTGCTCCATCTTCTGCTTCTTGCGCTCTTCGTCCAGCAGGCGCGCGTTTTCCAGCACAAACGACGCCTCAATCGCCAGCGATTGCACCAGGTCGCGGCTGGTCGAGGTCAGCTCGGCTTGGTGTTGCGTGGAGTCCAAATACAACAGCCCAATCGAATCGGCGATGGTGCCGACGAGCGCCGTCTCCGACAGATCGCCCGCGCGCACTTTGATCAAAGGCACGCACAGCACGCTGCGCAGCGAGAGGTTCAGGATCGACGAATCCACCCCGCTGATCCCGGAATCGAAGCGCATACTCAAGAGTTCGCTGCGGGTCCGCAGCGCCTCATGCAGCACACGCGCCGGAATCTCCAAACCATCGGAAAGCGCCTTGCCGCCGGCGCCGCGGGCGATCCGCGTCTCCAGCCCATCCGCGGTAGTGAGCAGCAAAAAGCCCCGATCACAACTGGTGATATCGAGCGCCGCGTCCACCACCGAAGCCAGCACCTGATCGATCGACAACGCCCCCTGCAGCGACCGCGCCACCTCCAGCATCGACCGCAACTTTCGCAGCCCGCCGTGGTGCGCCTGCGTCGGCAGCGCCGCCGGGGAGTCCTGCACGAACGTCAACTCGTAGGAATCGTCAACGCCGAAGCGGATCACGTCGCCGGAGCGCAGCACGTGCGACTGCTCCTTTACGCCGTTGACGTCGATTCCGTTGCGTGACCCGGCGTCTTCGACGACAAACTCGGCGCCCTCACGCCGAATGACCGCATGGTTGCGCGACGCGCGATTGTCCCGCAAAACCAGATGGTTTTCCGGACTGCGCCCGATGCGAAACGGCAGCGGATCAAGCGGCACGCGAAACGCCGCCGTCCCCGGTGGCTTCACCTGCAGCGCGGCCGTCGTCATTGCCCAGCCGCTTCGCGCAGCTCCTGATCCCGCAGCATCTGGCAGTTCGGGCAGTACCCGCCAATCTCGGTCCGCACCAACAGAATTTCGAACCCGAACGTTTCCTTCACCTGTTTGCGAATGATCGCCAGCGGCTCGCCGAAATACTCTTCAATCTTGCCGCACTGCAGGCAGACGACGTGCGCATGCTCGCGCTTCATCCGCGTCTCGTAGTAGTGCTGGTCGCCGCCGTGATGCAGCAGGTCCAACTCGTCGACAAGCCCCTCCATCTTCAGCATCTTCAGCGTGCGGTACACCGTCACGCGATTCAGCTTCGGATCCTTCTCCCGCGCCAAATGAAACAGGCTTTCGGCGTCCAGATGTTTGCCCGATTTATCAATCAAATCCAGCAGAATCTGCCGCTGACGGGTCATGCGGACGCCCCGTTGCTTCAATGATCCTGTCGTAGTCTGTCCCGGCATCGCTCCCCTCAATGTAGCAAAACGGGGGCCTGCTAAAATCGAAAGGCCCATGGTGCAAAAAATCCTGGTCGCCAATCGCGGCGAAATTGCCGTTCGCGTCCTCCGCGGGATCCGGGAAGCCGGGTTCACCGCTGTCGCCGTCTTCACGCCCATCGACCGCGGCGCGTTGCATCTCTCCCACGCCGACGAGGCCTACCCCGTCGACTCCTACCTCAACCCGGACGCCATCCTCGCCGCCGCCCGCCGCGCCGGCGCCACCGCGCTACACCCCGGCTACGGGTTCCTCAGCGAGAACGCCGACTTCGCCCAGCTCTGCGCCGATGCCGGTGTTCTCTTCATCGGTCCGCCCGCCTCCGCCATTCGATCTTTGGGCTCCAAAACCGCCGCCCGCGATGTCGCCATCGCCGCCGGCGCGCCGGTCGTCCCCGGCACCGATGGCCCGGTGACCGACATCGCCGAAGCCCGCCGCGTGGCGTCCCAGATCGGCTATCCCGTTTTGATCAAGGCCGCCGCCGGGGGCGGTGGCAAAGGCATGCGTCTCGTCGAAAAGGAAAGTGAGTTGGAAAGCGCGCTCCGCGACGCGTCGAGCGAAGCCGAACGCAGCTTCCGCTCCGGCGAGGTCTACATTGAAAAAGCGCTCATCCATCCCCGTCACATCGAAATCCAGATCTTTGGCGACAACCACGGGCATCTCATTCACCTGGGCGAACGGGAATGCTCCATCCAGCGCCGGCACCAGAAGGTGGTCGAAGAGTGCCCGTCGCCGCTGGTGGCGCGCAACCTGCCCATGCGGCACGCTATGGGCGAGGCCGCGCTCAAAGTAGCCCGCGCCGCCGGCTACACCAACGCCGGCACGGCGGAGTTTCTGGTGGATGCCGACAGTAACTTCTACTTCCTGGAAATGAATACGCGCCTGCAGGTGGAACACCCCGTGACGGAGTTAGTAACATCGGTCGACCTGGTGCATATGCAAATCGAAGCCGCCTTCGGCGCCGAGTTACAACGAAAGCAGGAAGATATCACCTGGCGGGGCTCGGCCATTCAATGCCGCCTGTATGCGGAGGATCCGGCCAATCAGTTCTTCCCCTCCCCCGGCCGCATCGACCGGCTCCGGATGCCCTCCGGCCCCGGCATCCGGCTCGATAACGGCGTCTACGAAGGCTGGACCGTGCCCATGGACTACGACCCGCTGCTGGCCAAGCTCTGCGTCTGGGCCGAGGATCGGCCGCGCGCCATCGCCCGCATGGCCCGCGCCCTGGGCGAGACGGAGATCCTAGGCATCGCCAACAACGTCGCCTTCTTCCGCCAACTGCTGCAGGACCCCGGCTTCCAATCCGGCCAACTCCACACCGGCTTCCTGAAGACCTTTGCCTACACGCCGGACGCCACCTTGACCGAATCCGAACTCGAAGCCGCCATCGCCATCCTCGCCTCAGCCGAAGCCCCGCCGGCCACCGCTGCACCCACCGCCATCCGCTCCAACTGGAGCCGCCGATGAAACGCATCCTCCTCACACCCGATACCGAAAAAGAGATCGACATCGATCCCTCGTCCGCCGAACGCCACGCCCTGGAAACCGGCACCACGCTGGTGCTCGACAAGTCGGGAAGAGTGCACAAAATCACGCACGGCGGCGGGCGTCTGCTGGTGAACGGCAAAGAGGTCCAACTCTCCCTGGCCGACCCGCGCAACCGCCGCCGCAACGCCAATGCCGGCAACGATTCCGGACGCCGCGACGTCAAAGCCGCCATGCCCGGAAAAGTCATCAAGGTCCTGGTGGAGCCCGGCCAAACGGTGGAAGCCGCCGCCGGCCTCCTGATCCTCGAAGCCATGAAAATGCAGAACGAAGTCCGCTCACCCGGGCCGGGCACCGTGGCCGCCGTGCGCGTCGCCGTCGGCGATACCGTTGCGTCCGGACAAGTGCTGGTTACACTGGAGTAATATGCCTGATCCCGCCTGCCCGATCTGCCGCGGAAGCGGCTGGAGAGTTGAAGAGCGAAACGGCATCTCCGGCGCCACCCGGTGCGAATGCACCGTTGGCGACATCCAGCGCCAGACGCTTCAATACTCCGGTCTCCCGGCGCTCTACCAGAACGCCTCGCTCGATAACTTTGACGCCCAGGCCAACCCGGCCCTCCAGACCGTCATGCTCATCGTGCGCGGCTACGCCCGTGAATTCCCCAACGTAGAAAAGCCCGGCCTGCTGCTGATCGGCGAACCGGGCACAGGCAAGACCCACTTAGCCGTCGCCGCGCTCCGTATGTTGATCAGCCGGGGTTACAACGGACTCTTTTTCGACTATCAGAACTTACTCCAGAAGATACGGTCCAGTTACGATCCCGCCTCCGGCTCCGGGGACCGCGAAGCCTACGCCACCGCGCTCGACGCCGAAGTGCTGCTGCTCGACGACCTCGGCGCCCACCGCATTACCGACTGGGTGGAAGACACCGTCACCAGCCTCATCACCCACCGCTGCAACCACAAGAAGCCAATCATCGCCACCACCAACCTGCCGGACCACGACATCCAAACCGCCGGCCCGCGGGACCGCTCCGCCGGCGGCACCGATTACAAGCGATCACTGATCGATCAAATCGGCATGCGCGCCCGTTCCCGGTTGTTCGAGATGTGCCGCGTGGTCCGCATGCCCGCGCAGGTGGAGGACTACCGCCTCCGCAAGGCCCGCATCAATTGAAAAAGCCGGCCGTCAAGTGACGGCCGGCTCTCTTTCCGCAGGCGGAAAACGAACTACATGTTCAACGGTTCGTCCGCCGAGCCGCCGTAGATCGACGGCACCCGGCCGCCCATCGGCCGCAGGTAGGCCGACAGCTGGCCACGGTGGTGAATCGCGTGCACGTTGGCGAAATTCAAATACGCCGCCGCCGACAACTGGAACATGCCGTAGAAATCGACAATCTTGGCCAACTCGTCGCCCGTCATGGCCGAGACTTTCGCATGCGCCGCGGCGCGCGCCGTTTCCCACCATTCCACAATGGCCGCTGCGGTTGCCGGCGTTTCCCCACTGGGAAACGGACCGAAGGCGCCCGCCGCCACCGACTCCAGGAACCACACTTCGCTTCCCACAATGTGGAAAGCCAGTTTCCCGGCCGGCATCGACTTGGCGTCCGGCGCATAATCCAGCTTGCCCTCCGGCATCGCCAGAATCACTTTTTTCGTCGCCGAAACCTCACTATCCAACGCGCCCAGCAAAAAGTCGCGCAGTCCGGCAGCAAATTCAGGGGTCATCTCTCGGGTCTCCTTAAAAAACTTCTGCGTATCGAATCCACCCTAGCGCAATCCGGCACCAGAATTCGAGCCCCCGGTGCGAGAATTCACACACCCGGGTCACCCACTTTCGGGTGCATTCACCCGCATTGGGTCAATTCACCCACCGTCCCCCACTTACCCCACCCTCAGATGACCCATTTAACACCATTTTTCACATGGTCAGCCAATTGCGGCACTAACGGTGTAACCCAATCAACGGAACGCGAACCCCGAGGTGGCATTCCACCTCCGGCGGCTCTCCGCTCCACAAGGAGGTCTCTATGAAAGGGTTCATGCAAGCACTCGCAACGGCGGCCACACTGCTGCTGATTACCGCCGCGGTTGACGCCCAACCCCGCCCCCGTTATCAGGAGCGCGGCGACGACCGATATCACCGGTTCGGAAGAGGCACCCTGGACCGCGTGCACGCCGATCTGGCACACGCCCAGCGAAGCATGCACTACATCGCTCCGCCCGACATGCGCCGCTTTATGAACGCCCGGGAAGGCCTGGCAAACTTCCAGCGCGCCTGGGAACGCGGCCACTACAACCGGCCCGAGCTCGATCAGGCCATCGCCAATCTCCAGGCCCTCGTGGAGCGCGGCCACCTGCGCCCGGGCGACAGGAACTTACTCGCGAATGACCTCATGTTACTTCGAGAAATGCACAGAAACATCGAGCGTCCGTATCGTCGCTAGCTGACTCACCCAGTTCAGGGGAACGGAGGATCTATGAATCGATCCATCGCAATATTCTCGTGTTTGCTTTCCAGCGCCGCCTCCGCGGAGGCCAAGGACCCGGCTGAAAACGTAGCGCTCCAAGCCAGTCTCCGCGCGGCCTATACCTGGACGAACGCCGACGGCCGCACAGGCGAAATCATCGCCCCCGGCATCATCCTCGTCGTGCGGAAAGAGGGCATCACCACCAATCCGGCCGATGCCCCCTTTCACGCCCAGAACAACTACAAGGACGGCATGGTGAAGCGGTCCGCGCTGAACCTGTTCGCCCAGGATCAGAACACCGCCGGCCGCCTGGTTGCCGGGGACCGCGTCTTCGTCACAAAGACAGAGGTGAAGGAGACCAGCGTTGTCCTGAACCTCCTCTCCGTCGAACCCATCCACGGCATTCGCGTGAAGGCTTCGGTAGCCTTTCAATTTCCCAAGGGAGTGCTGGCGAATGCCTCCTTTGAGCAGGTTGCCCCACTTATCGACGAACTCCTCGTCGATGACAGTCCGCCGCCACCAGTAGCCCCGCAGCAGCAAGCGGGGAGCATCGAACTCGGCGCGGCCATCCAGCAAGTGATCGCGGCAATGGGCGACCCGCCCATCGTCGCCGACATCAACCGAAAACTCATTTTCTTCTATCCGGATTTCAAGGTGATCTTCCTCGACGGAAAAGTCATCGACGTGAAGTAGGGAGTTTCATATGTTACCGATCAATTCGCACTATTGCGTCAGTATCGGCCTGCGGTTGTTAGTGGTACTTACACTCTCAGGACCTGCGGTCCACGGGCAACGCCAGAGGGATCGGGAAGGCGAGAAACAAACCGAAGGCCAACGCCAGGCTGGCCCGCGCGAGACGCGCCGCACCGGCACCGAAAACAGCGGCCAGGAAGCTCGCCCACAGCGGAACGCCGCACCGGCAGCGGCCACCCCCACGGCGGAGCCCAGGCAACCCGGCGGCAGGAATGTCGGCGGCACCTACAATGGCCCCGGAGGCAACCCGGCATCTCCGGAGCGACAGCGGCCCACCACCGCCGCGACCCCGGACACATCGCGGGTCCCGCAGAAGCCAAACGGTCCAGATCGCAACGCGAACGCCAATCCGCAACAACCCCGCAACCCCGGCGGCTTCGATCGCAACGCGAATGCCAATCCGCAACAACCGCGGAACCCCGGCGGCTTCGATCGGAACGCGAACGCCAACCCACAGCAACCTCGGAACCCCGGCGGCTTTGATCGCAATGCCAACGCCAATCCGCAACAACCCCGCAACCCCGGCGGCTTCGATCGCAACGCGAACGCCAATCCGCAACAACCCCGCAACCCCGGCGGCTTTGACAGGAACACGAACCAACCACCGCGGAACGCCGGTAGTTTCGATCGCAACGCCAACACCAACCGCGACACCCGCTCCCCCCGCGGCGAGTTCACACGCAACCAACAAGGCCGCGTGGAAACCTTCCGCAGCCGCACCGGCTCGGAGGTCCGCTATCGTCCCGACGGCCGCGTCGGCTCCGTCACACGCGGCAACATGACCATCCAACACGGCGCCGGCAACTCCCGCCGCATCATTGTCAATCGAAGCGACCGCAGCATGATCGTCACCAACCGCAACGGCCACGGCTTCGTCCAACGCCCCTTCGCCTATCGCGGCAACGAGTTCGTCAACCGCAGTTACTACCTCCGCGGCCAAACGTATTCGCGCTACTACCGACCCTACTCCTATCGCGGCATCACGCTCAATAGCTACGTCCCCACGCGCTACTACAACTCCGGCTTCTATAGCTGGTTCAACCGGCCCTGGAGCGGCTCCGTGGGCTTCGCCTGGGGTTGGATGGGCGCCTCCTGGTATAGCTACTATCGAGGCTATTTCACACCCTATTCCTACTACCCGGCCCCCTCCTACTGGCTGACCGATTACGTCCTCTCCGCCCGCCTCGCCGATGCCTACGCCGACAACACCGGCGCCCCGCCGCTCTACGGCGCCGTCCCCCTCTCGCCCGCCACCAAGCAGGCGATCTCCATCGAAATCGAACGCCAGTTAGCGGTCGAACGCGCCGATGCCGACGCGCTGGCCCGCAACGAATCGCCCGACCCGCAGGCCGGCTTCCCGCGCCTGCTCTCCGATAACAACCCGCACGTCTTCCTCGTCTCCTACAATCTCGACGTAGCCGACACCGCCGGCGGAGGCTGCAACGTCTCCCGCGGCGACGTCCTCCGTCTGGCCTCACCGCCCCCGCCGCAGGCCACCTCGGCCCTGCTCGAAGTGGTGGCCTCGAAACCCGGCAGCTGCCGGCTGGGAACGTTCGTCAACGTGGGCCTGGAAGACCTGCAGGACTTCTACAACCAGATGCGCGAATCGCTCGCTCAGGGCGTCGATGAACTGCGCTCCAAAGCAGGCATGAACGGCGTGCCGCCGATACCGGCCAACGTCAACGTCAACGCCCGCCAGTCGGCCTTCGTCGAGGCCGCTCCCCCGCCCGATACGCAGGTAGCCACCGAACTCAATCAGGAAGTCCAGGCCGCCACCGCGCTCGAAACCGAAGCCACGCAAGACGCCTCCCAAGGCGCCCCACAAATCACCATCTCGCTCGGCCAATCCACCGCTGACGTCGTAGCCATGCTCGGCAATCCGAAACAGGTCATCAACCTCGGAACCAAGCAGATCTACGTCTACGACCGCATGAAGATCACTTTCCTCGGCGGCAAGGTCACCGACGTCGAGTAACAGCTTCGCCAGGACCGCCCCCTCGCGGTCCGGCGAACAAGGCCCGGGACGCGCCCCCCCGCATGTCCCGGGCCCTCTGCTGTTATGCCTCCACGGGCACCCAAATCTCGAATCCCCCGCCGCCCGTCATCGGGTTAAACCCGGCCCCGTACAACTCAAACTCCGGCTCGCCCGTCGGCCGCAATCCCTCGCGATTCCAGATCGTAAACCACGTCCGCCGCACCGTCGACACATGGCCGTCATGCCGGAACACCGCGTACCGGGCCGCCGCCAATTGCACCCGCGCCCACTCCGCCGGAACTCGCGAAACATCCCTCACCACCACCCCTGCCAAGTACCCTTCGCTGTGGCAAACCCCATACGCCTCCCGGCCCATCTGCCCCGGTATCTGCCCAATATGCGGACCAAAACGCTGCCACAACGCAGGGATCTCGGCGCTGTCGGCAGCCCCCAATCCCACCACCCACCGCGCCTCCCCGTCCACCATCCGCGGAGCATCCAACTCCTCCCACAGCCCCTCCTCCAATCGATGCGGCTCCATCAGCGCCAACCCCGCCAAACTCCCCCGCTCCCGCACCGCCTCCGGCGTCACGCCGAACTCCTCCCGGAACGCCCGCGTGAACGCTTCGTGGGACCCATATCCCGAATCCACCGCCACTGCCAGGATATCGCCCGCCCCTCCGGCCATTCGCCGCGCCGCCTCCGTCAATCGGCGTCCGCGCACGTACCGCATCACCGGGTATCCCGTCGCCGCGCCAAACGCCCGCGTCAGGTGATACTTGCCTACCCCGGCCACCTCCGCCACCCGCTCCAAAGACAACTCCTCGGCAAAGTGGCTCTCAATGAACCACAGCGCTTTTCCCGCAACTGATTCCGTCATCCGCATGACCCTCAGAATACCCGGCCATCGTGGGAGTCATTGGACCAGGATTGACCTCACATTCATTTATTTGAACCTATACCGAAACTTCCTTCATGCGATCGGGTTCGATAATGAGCTTTTCTTCATAGACCGCAGCGTCGTCCAGTTCGAGCGACGATCTCCCACTCATGGCAGCAGCCGCAACCAAGTCCGTTTCATCAACCATCCGCCTGTTTCATCTCACCTTCTACAAGGCCGGGAGCCAATGGGTACGGGACATACTAGCCGACCGCCGTCTGGCCGATTCCACCGGCCTCAGTTTGGGCGCCTCGGGAATTGACCTGCAATCCTGCCATTGGCCGACGATCGCGCCGGGCCAGTTTGCCTCCCCGCTGTACTCCACAGGCACCGGCGAATGGCGCATGGTGGCCGGGCCAGAAGACCGCGCCTTCGTCGTCATTCGCGACCCGCGCGATATCGTCGTCTCCCTGGTCTATTCCGTCTCGTTGAGCCACGCCCCCACTCCCATCACACTTCTCCTCCGCGATCCCCTCGCCACCGCGACGCAACGCAATAAACTCCAGATCGGCATGTTCCTCCTCGCCCAGTGGGCCGAGTATCTGCGTAGTTGGAAGGACTATGCGGACTTCGACAATGTCCACCTCA
>CANIFK010000105.1 GCA_947466555.1 Acidobacteriota bacterium
CTTCCCCAGCACGAAATCCGCCACCGGCGCGAGCGTCCACTCCACCACCTTCCGCACCGGATTCGCGTGTGTCGTAAAAAACAGATTCTTCACCAGTTGCTGCGTCAAAGTCGACGCCCCGCGCAACCGCCGCTTCTTTTCTGTGGCCTGCTGCGCCGCGTCGGCCATCGCCCCGAAGTCCAGCCCCCAGTGCTCGTAGAACCGTGTGTCCTCTCCCGCCACCACCGCGTGCCGCAGGTGCGGGGAAATCTTCGCCATCGGCACCGGCGTGAACCGCTTCTCATACGGCCCCTTCTTGAACCACGACTCCACCCGCCGCTGGATTTGAACACCGGTCGTCGGCGGCGTCACCCAGCGAAACAGAACGAGCGAACCAATCCAAAAGGCATACAACCCCAGGACCAGCTTCAAGATAAACGGCACCAATCGGCGCCACAACCGCTTCACTATTTCTTTTTACCAGCTTCCGCCAGACTCGCTTGAATCCTGGCTTTTTCCTCGGAATCGGCCGCGTTGGACCGCCCTTCCTTCTCCAACGCCTCAAGCAACTGCAACGCCTTTTCATAGTGCGCAATGGCATCACCATAGGCTTTTGCATGAAACGCCACATCGCCCAACGCCCCATGCGCCTCGGCAATCTCCCCACGCGCGCCGGAGTTGGCCGGATTCTTCTCCGCCAGGAACCTGCGCACCTCCAACACCTCGTTCAGCATCCGCTTGGCACGTGCCGTATCGCCCAAATCGTTCCACGCACGCGCCTGCCGAAGCCGCGCCGTCGCCAGCAATGTCCGAATCCGCACTTCATTGGCATCCGCATTCGCCATCGGCTCAAAAAGCCGTACCGAATCATCCAGCGCTACAAGCGCCGCTTTTGGATCTCCGGAAACACGTAACGCATTGCCAAGGTTCGAATGCGCCAAGCCCAACGCCATCACATGCTGCGTCTGGCCCTTATGCAGTTCATACAAACGAACCTGAATTCGCAGTGCCTCGCGATAGTGCTGCACGGCGCCTTTCATGTCGTTCTCATGCATCAAAATGCTGGCCATGCGCGTCTCGGCAACGGCCAACCCTTGCTGATCGTCCTCGCTGCTCGAGTTTCGCTTCGCCAGCTTTTCATACAAAATCAATCCCTCGCGCCGCAGTTCCAGTACGCCCTGAAATGCGCCCAACATCGACAAACTCGCGCTGGTCGCCGTCAGGCTCGACGCCACATTCCGCTGCCGCGTCACATCGTCCGGCTTGCGATCCAACAACCGCCGCCGCATCTCCAGCGCGGTTCGATCCGCATCCAGGGCTTGCTTCGCTTCCCCCGTCGCCCGCAGAATCGAGCTAATTCGCATCAGCGTATTCGCCAGCGCCTCTTCCCGCCGGTCCTTGTCGGCGTCTGTTTTCGACGCATCCAACACCGCCCGCCGAATCCCCTCCGCTTTCCGGTAACTCTGCAACGACGCCGCCGTCCCGCCCAGGTTCAACGCCCCCGGTCGCCCCTGCACGTCGCCCACTTTCTCATACGCCATCGCCAGCTCTTCCTGCAGCGTTGGATCGTAGCTCGCCTCCTGCGCCAGCCCGTCCAGATACTGCAGCGAGTTGCGCACAATCGTCCCGCGCACCGCCGTCGAACCAGGCAGCCGCGCAATCGAATCGTCGATATCGAAGATAAAGGTGTTCGCCAGCCGCCGGACATCCTGGAACCGCCGCTCGGCCCGCTCATAGTTTTGCCGGGCGATTCGCGCCTGCCAAAGCGTCATCGCCAACCCGCCGATTAACGCCAATGTCACAGCCGCGGTCGCCACCACGATCAGCTTGTTGCGCCGGATAAATTTATTCGTCCGGTACGTCCAGGTGTGCGCCCGCGCAGAGATCGGCCGCGACGCCAGATGCGCGCGGACGTCCTCCGCCAACGCCTCCACCGACTGGTAGCGCTCCATCGGCTCAAACTCCACCGCCTTCAACGCGATGTTGTCCAAATCCCCGTCCAGGTTCCGGTCACCGGCCCGATGGCTGGGCCGCAGCGGCACCTCTTTTTGCAGCTTCTCGTAATACTGCAACGGCGTCAGCCGCTCCATCGGCACGGCCTGCTCCCAGGTCAGCAGATAGTACAGAATCCGGCCCAACGAATAAATGTCGGAGGCAATGCCGGCCGGCTCCCCACGCAGCTGTTCCGGGCTCGTCCACGCTGGCGTCATGGCCGGCTGCGTCGTACCGCCCATGATCTGCTCCGTCGTATCGTCACCGGCCAGCAGAAGCCGCGAAATGCCGAAATCCAACAGCTTGATCCCGCCCTCACCCCGCATCAGAATATTGCCCGGCTTCAAATCGCCGTGGACAACCAGTTGCCGGTGCGCATAGCTCACCGCATCACAAATCGCCAGAAACGCCCCGAGCCGCTGGCGCAGGTCCATGGCGCGCATCGCGTCGCTCTTGTCCAACGCCGTGCCATCAATGTACTCGGTCACCAGATACGGCAACCCGTCATCGGTAATCCCACCATCCAGCAGCTGCGTAATGCCCGGGTGGTGCAACCGCGCCAGAATCTGCCGTTCCATCCGGAACCGGCGCAGTGCGTTCGGGGTCACCGCCGAATGCCGGATCAGCTTCAACGCCACCGGCATCTGGTAGCCGTCCACCTCGCGCGTGGACAGATACACCTCGCCCATGCCGCCCTGCCCCAGCAGGGACTCCAAATGGTAAGGCCCAATCTGCCGCCCCGCCGAAGTCCGCGGACTGGCCAGATTCACCACCGCATCTTCCAAAAACGCCCCGGCTTCACCCAGCGCCGCAATCAGCGACAGTACCTCCGACCGCAGCCCCGCATCCGTGCCGCAGACCTCATCCAGGTAACGAGTCAGTTCCCCGCGTGGCAAATCCAGCGCGCGGTCAAAGACCTCCTTCACCCGCTTCCAGCGGGCCGAAGTCACCGGCTGAGACGGCTCCGGTGTCATGACTCGGCCGGTTGCGCCTGCCCCTTCACCGATACCTTCGACAGCTCCCGGAACAGCCAAGCCTTCGCCGACACCCAGTCGCGCTTCACCGTAGACTCGGAAACGCCCAGCACCTCGGCCGTCTCCTCAATCGACAAGCCAGTAAAAAACCGCAACTCCACAATCCGCGCCTGCTGCGGGTCCACCTTGTTCAACGTTTCCAAGGCATCGTCCAGCGCCTCAATCTCCATGTCCCGCTTCTCAGAAACGCCCAGAGCATCATCCAGCGACAGCGCCACGGCGCCGCTGCCCCGCTTGGCCGCGCGCACGCCGCGGGCGTGGTCCACCAGAATCCGGCGGATCATCTGCGCCGCGATACCGAAAAAGTGAGCCCGGTTCTGCCAGCGCACCGAACGTTGATCGACCAGCCGCATGTAGGCCTCATGCACCACCGCCGTCGCCTGCAACGTATGGTCCGACCGCTCCCGATGCAGATAAATTGCCGCCAACCGGCGAAGTTCGTCGTACACTACGGGCGTCAGGGAGTCGAGCGCGGCTTTATTGCCGTCCGACCACTTTTGCAAAAGTTGCGTTACTTCCGGTGTCGTCATGCTTTGCCCGTTAGGCAGTATAACGTTTTGCCGCCCCGGCGCGGCATCGTAACGGTGAGCCTCATGTGCATACTCTAAATACAGACGGAGCTTTCCCGGTTTCGTTCCGTAGAACTGGTGCCGCATGCTCAACCGAACCAACCTCCAGCAACTCTTCCTCCTGGCGCTGGCTGGTGTCTGCCTGGCGCTCTGTTACGTCATCGTCGAACCCTACATAGGCCCCATCGTCTCCGCCACCGCGATGGCGATTCTTTTCTACCCCGTCCACGCCGCCCTTCTCCGCCGCATGCCCGGCCGCGAGTCCGCCGCCGCCAGCCTCTCCCTGCTCCTCGTCGTCGCTCTGATCGTCGCCCCGTCCATCTGGATCACCTGGACCATGTCCACAGAGCTCTCCGCTGCCTATACGGCCCTCAAAACCCGCAGCGCCGCCGATGGCGGTTGGATCGAATGGGCCATCCACACCGGGAGCCGCCCGCTCATCTACTTCGGAATCGACCCGGTGACCGCCGACGAACAGGTCCGTGATCTCCTCTCCGAACGGATCGCTGTCATCAGCGGCACTGTTCTCAAGCTGGTCCAAGGCGTTGTCAGCAACATCGCGCTCTTTCTTTTCAACGCCATCATCGCCCTGTTCGTGCTCTTCTTCCTCCTTCGCGATGGCGACCATATCCTCGAAAAAGCCCGCGAATTCCTCCCTCTCCAACACGCCGTCTTCGACCGCCTGATCGCCGAAGTCGGCCAAAGCGTCCTCGCTAACGTCTACGGCGTAGCCGCCGTCGCACTCGTCCAGGGCACCCTCACCGGCCTGCTCTTCTATTTCGTCGGGGTCCACGCCCCCGTCCTATGGGGCGTAGTCGCCGGCTTCTGCTCCATGATCCCCATCGTCGGCCCGCCGGCCGTCTGGGTCCCCGTGGCCCTCTCCTTCGCCGCGTCCGGTAACTACGGCAAAGCAGGCATCATCGCCGGGTTTGGCGCCGGTGTCATCGGCACCATCGACAACATCCTCCGCCCCTATATCGTTAGCGGTCGCGTCGAACTCCATCCCCTACTGGTTTTTATTTCTCTTCTTGGCGGGGCGCAGGCGTTCGGGTTTCTTGGCCTCTTTATTGGCCCCGCTGTCCTCTCCGTCACCGTTGTTCTTTTTGAGGTCCTTCGCCACGGCCTTCCCGCCAGCCGGCCGGCCAGCCAAGAGCCCATGCCGCCTGAGGATCAGCTCACCCCCTGACGACTGCAAAAACGCCAACAACGCCGCCGCCTCTTTTCCCCGCGCGGCGCCCGTCAACACCACCCCCGCCTGCCGCATCTCGTCCGGCAACAACACCCCGCCCTTGTCATGCGCCATCGTCCACGACGTCAGCGCCGCGTCCACATTCCCCGTCCCGGCAAACTGCATCGTCTGCCGCACCGTCTCCGCCAGCACCAACTTCGGCTCCACCACTCCCCACAGCCCCGCCCGAACCAACGCCTCTTTCGCCAATCGCCCATACGGCGCATGCACCGGATTCGCCATCGCCACCCGCTTCACCTCCGGCCGCGCCAGGTCTTCCAGCTTCTGTATTTTTCCCGATTTAGACCACAACGCCAGCCGCCCCACGGCATAAACCCGCACACTCGCCGCATCACCCCGCCCGGCCCGAACTACCTGCTGGACAAAATTTTCGTCGGCGGAAAGAAAAAGATCAAATGGCGCCCCCTGCTCAATCTGGCGGGCCAGCTGGCCCGAGGAGCCGATCGACACACGCAGGGTAAGCGATTGATTCTGCTTAACTTGAACCGTCAGCTCGGGGACCGCCGGAGCCAGGTCACTGGCGGCGGCGACCAGCAGGTCCTGGGCCAACAGTTGAGTCCCATTCACTAAACCCATGGTTGACAAACAGAGACTCAGGTTCCATAATGTAATTGTGCGCAGTTCGGCGCGGAAGCGGCTCACATCAGCCCCCGCCCGATCCACAAGAGTTTCAGGGAGGCATCAGCAACTGTTATGAGCAAAATCATCGGTATCGACCTCGGCACCACCAATTCCGTGGTCGCCGTTATGGAAAGTGGCAACCCCGTCGTCATCGCCAACCAGGAAGGCGGTCGTACGACCCCTTCGGTTGCCGCTTTCGCCAAAAACGGGGACCGGCTGGTTGGGCAGGTCGCCAAACGCCAGTCCGTCACCAACCCAGAGAATACCATCTACTCCATCAAGCGCTTCATGGGCCGCCGGTTTAACGAAATCGGCCAGGAAATGAAGCTCGTTCCGTACAAGGTTCTCCCGGGTGAGAACGGCGACGCTCGCGTCGAAATCCAGGGCAAGCGCTATGCTCCGCCCGAAATCTCCTCCATGGTCCTCGGCAAGCTCAAGGAAGCCGCCGAAGCCTATCTCGGGGAGAAGGTTAGCAAGGCTGTCATCACCGTCCCGGCCTACTTCAATGACGCCCAGCGTCAGGCCACCAAGGACGCCGGGCAGATCGCCGGTCTCGAAGTGATGCGCATCATCAACGAGCCGACGGCCGCCGCGCTCGCCTACGGCCTCGATAAGAAGAAGGACGAAACCATCGCCGTGTTCGATTTCGGCGGCGGCACGTTCGACATCTCGATCCTCGAAGTGGGCGACGGCGTGGTCGAAGTGAAGGCCACCGACGGCGACACCCATCTCGGCGGCGACAACGTCGACGATCGGCTGATGGAATGGATCATCGCCGACTTCAAGAAGGAGAGCGGCATCGATCTCTCCAACGACAACATGGCCAAGCAGCGGCTCAAGGAAGCCGCCGAAAAGGCCAAGATCGAACTGTCCACGCTGCTCGAAACCGAAATCAATCTGCCGTTCATCACGGCCGACGCCACCGGTCCGAAGCACCTGGTGCTGAAGCTCACCCGCATGCGCTTCGAACAGATGTGCGAAGACATCTTCGCCCGCGCGCTGGAACCCTGCAAACGCGCCATGTCCAACGCCAAGGTCACCCCGTCGCAGATCGACGAAGTGGTCCTCGTCGGTGGCTCCACGCGTATCCCGAAGGTCCAGCAGATGGTGCGCGACCTATTCGGCAAGGAACCGAACCGCACAGTGAACCCGGACGAAGTGGTCGCCGTCGGCGCCGCGGTCCAGGGCGGCGTTCTGGGCGGCGAAGTGAAGGACGTGCTCCTTCTCGACGTCACCCCGCTCTCGCTCGGCATTGAAACGTTGGGCGGCGTCTTCACCAAGATGATCGAAGCCAACACCACCATTCCGACGCGCCGCAGCGAAATCTACTCCACCGCCAGCGACAGCCAGCCGTCGGTCGAGATCAAGGTGTTCCAGGGCGAACGCGCCATGGCCGCCGACAATCGCTCGCTCGGTGTCTTCCAGTTGGCCAACATTCCGCCCGCTCCGCGCGGCGTGCCGCAGATCGAAGTCACTTTCGACATCGACGCAAACGGCATTCTGAACGTCACGGCCAAGGACAAGGCCACCAACAACGAACAGAAGATCACCATCACCTCCTCCTCCGGCCTCAGCAAGGACGAAGTGGACAAGATGGCCCGCGAAGCCAAGGAAAACGCCTCCGGCGACCAGAAGCGCAAGGACGGCGTGGAAGCCCGCAACCGCATCGACGGCCTGATCTACAGCGTGGAAAAGACGCTCAAGGATCACCGCGACAAGGTCAGCCCGGAAGAAGCGACCGCCGTCGAAGAAGCCCTCGAAGCCGCCAAAAAGGCGCGGGACGAAGGCTCGCTCGAAGGCATCAACGCCGCCAGCGATAAGCTCACCACCGCCAGCCACAAGCTCGCCGAAGTGATGTACAAGGCGTCGCAGGGTGGCGCGGCTGGCCCCGGTCCGGATGGCGCGGGCGCCGGCGCTCCGCCGCCGCCGAACGACGCCAAGAAGGACGAAGTTGTGGACGCCGAATTCGTCGACGTCGACGACAAGGGCAAGAAGTAACAACCACTCAAATTGGGCGGGGGCTGCAAGGCCCTCGCCTCGTTAGGAACCTCCAATGGCCCAGCGGAAGGACTATTACGAAACTCTCGGCGTAAGCCGCGATGCGTCACAGGACGACATTCGCAAGGCCTACCGGCGTCTCGCCCGCAAGTACCACCCCGACCTCAACCCAGGCGACAAAGCGGCTGAGGACAAGTTCAAATCCGTTTCCGAAGCCAACGAAATTCTCGGCGACGAAAAGAAGCGGAAAATGTTCGATCAGGTCGGGTTCTATTCGGAAACCGGCATGCCCGGCGGCGCGAATCCGTACAGCCAGGGTGGCCCCGGCATGGGCTTCGGCGGTTTCGATTTTTCCGATTTCCTGAACCAGCAGAACGCCGGCGGCGGCGGCCGAAAGCGCCCGCACCCCCAGGAAGGCGCGCCCGGCGCCGAAGGCGGCGGCTTCCGCGATATCTTCAGCCAGTTCTTCGGCCAGCGCGGCCAGGGCGGCGCTCAACCGGCCGGCCCGGAAAAGGGCTCGGACCTTGAATACACGCTCAGCATCGATTTCTGGCAGTCCATCAAAGGCACGCAAGCCCGCATCAACATCTCCCGGCAGGACGCCTGCGTCACCTGCCACGGCTCCGGCGCGGGCTCCGGTGGCCCGGTCACCTGTCCGGAATGCTCCGGCAGCGGCAACGTCACGCAGATGGCCGGCGCCATGCGCTTCACGCTCAATTGCCCCCGCTGCAACGGCACCGGAAAGCTCCAGGGCTCCTGCCACACCTGTAAGGGCGAAGGTCGCCTGGTCCGTATGGACTTTGTCGAAACGCGCATCCCGCCCGGTGTCGCCACCGGTACCCGCATGCGGGTCGCCGGCAAAGGCAACGCCGGCACCGGCGGTGGACCCGCGGGCGACCTCTACATCAACATCCGTGTCGAGGACCATCCGTTCTTCGAACGCGAAGGCGATAACGTCGAAATCACCGTCCCCGTCTCCGTCCCGGAAGCCGCGCTCGGCGCCAAAATCGAAGTCCCCACCATCGATGGCCGTGCGCTGCTCAAAATCCCGATGGGCACGCAAAACGGCCAGAAATTCCGGCTCCGGGAAAAGGGCGTCTACAACGCCCGCAAGGAAACCCGCGGCGATCAGATCGTCCAGATCGCCGTGCAACCACCCAAAGCAAATGACGAACGCACCCGTGAACTTCTTCGTGAATTAGCCGAATTGCATCCGGAGGATCCACGCGAAGAGATGTGGACCAAGGTATAAAGGGTAGATCCCATGGCGAAGCGATCCAAGGCCGCATACATGATCTCCGCCGTCGCGTTGCAGTATGATCTGCACCCCCAGACGCTGCGACTCTACGAGCGGGAAGGCCTCCTAAAACCCAGCCGCAGCGACGGCAACACCCGCCTCTACACCGAAGAGGATCTCGAACGGCTGGAGGTCATCCTCAAGCTCACCCGAGAACTCGGGGTCAACCTGGCCGGCGTCGAGATCATCCTCAACATGCGCGAAAAGATGGAGGAGATGCAGCGGCAGATCGAACAGTTCGTCGCCTCATTGAACGAGGAACTGGTCCATCAGACCCGTCCGCAACCCTCCACCAGCAATTCGCTCGTTCCGGTCAACCGCAGCTTCGGCATTGTTCCCGTACCGTCGCCCGCGACGAAGCCCCGTAAGAAAAAGATCTAACTTCCTTAGCGAACCAGGTAGTCCAGTCGCGCGCTCATCGCTTGCACCTGAGCGATCTGCCCTTGGAAAGCGGCAACCGCCGCACTGGTCTCCAGGGCACCCGCTGTGTTGGCCTCGGAAGCGGCGGAGATCTCCTGTACCGAAGCGTGAATCCGGAGAACCTCCCTCGATTCCTCGCTTGCCGACGATGCCATTTCGCTGACGTCTTTGTCGATGTGCACAGTCCGCGCCGCGATGGCACGGAAAATACTGATGACGTTTTGCCCTTTTGCCAGGCAATTGGACGCCGACGCCTCGATCTCAGCCAGAATCGTCGCCGATTGGTCGGCCGCCGCCGCCCCCTGATTGGCCAACATCCGGACTTCATCGGCAACGACACCGAACCCAGCTCCGGCCGCGCCGGCCCGCGCCGCCTCCACAGCCGCATTCAACGCCAGTAGATTCGTCCGAAACGCAAGGGCGTGCAAGGCGGCGGTTGTCTCTGACACGCGTTTCGCCAGCGCGTGAATCCCGTTTAGCGCGGTCGCGAGCTCCGTGATGTGCTCATCACCGGAGAGCGCGAGTTCCCTGGCCTCTCCGGCCGCTGACGCCGTCGAAGCCACTCGTCCTTCGGTCCCACTGGCGCTCGCCAGCAAGGTCTTTAACAGGCAAAATATCTCCTGTATCGCCGCCGATTGCTGTTCGCAGTTAGCCACCAGCGCCTGCGTCTGCCGGCCGATGTCGGTGGAAGTCCGGTCGATTTCCTCCGCGCTCTCGCCCAATCCGGCGATCACAGGCGCCACAGCGGCGACCGAACTTGTCAGAACCCGGCCCGCCACCGTAAAAGCCAGTAGGAGCGACAGCGCGGTAATCCCCAACGCGATCGCGCGGGCCCGGCGCTTATGCTGCATCCGTACGTCCAACAGGACAGCCAATTCCGCCGCTCCCGCCCTCCATAACGCCAGCGACGCCCGTGTCGCCTCCCGCGCGTCCGCCCGAACCGCGGCCGCGTCCACGCCCGGTGGCCCACCTTTTTCGATTCCCTTCAATCGGTCCATCAACCGCAGGTGCGCCGCCCGGTAGGAGGCAATCTCCGTTGGCAACTTCCGCTGCAACGACCCGCTGACTTCGTAGAAATTCGCGTCCTCCCGCAGGGCGGTTTCGAAAGCATCGATCGCCCGGTTCGCGGAGATCTCCACCCGGGCGGTAGATGAAGCCGCGTCGACCGACGCCCACGAATCGCGAGCCCCGATCTCCTGCAGCAAGCCCAGGACACTGGGAAGCGCAACGACGGTTGCATCCATCAGATAGTAACTATCGAGATCAGGATCGAGCGTCAACGCCGAAGTATCCCCAACATGAAGAATCAGCGTCTGAATCGCAGCAAAAGCCCGCATCCGAGCCGAGCCATCTCTCGAAAGACGCTCAATTTCCGCCGGAGACGCCGATTGTCTGCTCCGCGCCGCCAACCCGGCTTCGTCCAGTTGGAACAACTGCACCTGAGTGGCCGCAGTCCGCCGCATCGACTCCAGTCGTCTGTCTAATTCCGCCCTGCCTTCGGCCACGAAAACAGATTCAAGAACGTCAATCAGCTGGCCCTGAAATTGACTCCCAGCCCGCTCCGTCGCCGCGACGTTCAGTTCAGCGGTGTAACCGGAATAGATGAACCACATTGCCACGGCGAGCGGAATCGCGAATACTCCGCACAGCGCAGCAATCTGTCCGCGCATCGATCGTCTTGAAGTCCTGCTTTGGGTCGGCCCAAACACAATAAGTTAGTTATCGGCAGGGCAGAGGGGTTTTTGAGAATTACGGAACTACGGCAGCGCCGAATAAGTCATCTGCACGAACGCCTGCCGCTCGTCACTCCCGCCTTCGCGGTGGATCATGAAGATCCCGATCAAGTCATTCTTCGGATCCAGAAAGCAGAACGTGCCGTACCGCCCC
>CANIFK010000106.1 GCA_947466555.1 Acidobacteriota bacterium
GCTGGTCCCGGGAGCGAGAGCGGAAGCGGAGCGAATCGCGGCAATTTACGCCGCCCTTGAAGAACGAGCCCGCGTGGAAGCGCAGAGGCAGTTCGATGAAGAACGGGCGAGGCCCACTTGGAACAACCGCCTCCTGCACTTTGTAGAGACCCACTTTGCCTGGCTCTTACTTGGGTTCTTTTTCGTATTGATTCCGCTCTTCGTGCTGCTGCTGGGCCTTCTGCGTGGCAACATTTCGGGGTGAATGGGAAGAGGCGCCAAACCTGGCAGGGCCAGTCTTGATGAAGAACGAGTCGTCGTGAGGCAAACCGTGAACTGGACCGCGGCGGCGGGTGGGCGCGCAACGGCCGGGCCGATTTCGTGCGGAGCACGCCGTCTGTCAGGAGTCGGCTCATATCGCTGGCCTTGCGGACAGCGGGCCGCTACTCAGGTAGCCATTCAAAGCACCACTGGCCCGAGGAAGAGTGGATGCCGTCCCGGTGAACGCTCTACGCCAGATGATTAGCGTCGTCGCCGCGCCAAGATAGTTGTCCGGATCCGGAGAAGTGGCCCCAGCCCCAACCGAAGCGGCCAAGTACTGGATCACGGCGTATCCGGAAGTTGGCCCGAACTCCCGTTCTGGGAAGCACCGGCGAATCTCCTGAGTGAGTCGTCATACTGAAATTGAAGACGGCCTGAGCGGCAACACTAAGTTAGCGCTTGTGCCCGGACCCCTCCCCAACACCTACCGCCGAACAATATCCCCCGGCCGCGCCCCCGTATGCTGGCCCTTGTCCAACACCACCGTCCCATTCACAATCACAAACTCCACGCCCGTCGCATACTGGTGCGGCTTATCATAAGTGGCGTTATCAATAATCGTCTTCGGATCAAACACCGTAACATCCCCCGGGAACCCCACCCGCAATAACCCCCGGTCATAAATGCGCAACTTGGAAGCATTCGCCGAAGTCATCTTCCGGATCGCCTCTTCCAACGTAATCACCTTCTCATCCCGCACATACCGCCCCAAAACCCGCGGAAACGTCCCATAAAACCGGGGATGCGGATGCTGCTGCGCCAGCAATCCCTCCGTCGCAATCGCGCTTCCGTCCGAGCCAATCGAAACAAACGGCGTCCGCATCGCAAAACGCATATCGTCCTCGGAGTGATGGAAAAACACCGTCGGCACCGACCCGCCGTTGTCCACAATCACCTTGAACAATACATCCACCGGATCCCCGCCAATCTCTCGGATCACTTCATTCATCCGCCGACCCTGATACTTCTTATACTCCGGGTTCGAGAGCGATGCCAGTAACATCCCCTCCCACGACCCCGTCGCCAAATAATGGTTATACCAGTTCGTCCCCGGAATCCCATTCAACACTTCCTTCCGCAACCGCTCCCGCAAAGAAGGATTCTGAATGTTCTCAATTAACTTACTCCGCCCGCCCTCGTGTGCCCACGGCGGCAGAATGCTCGATAAGTTATTCTGCCCCGCGCGATAAGGATACACGTGCGCTTCCACTTCCTGCCCCTGCGCCCGCGCATTGCCAATCAAGCCAATCAGCTCCGGCATCTTGCCCCATAACTTATGATCGGCAATCTTAATGTGGATCACATCCACCGGCACGTTCGCCCGCTTGCCAATCGCAATCGCCTCGCTGACGGACTCAAAAACCCCCTGCCCCTCCGTCCGCATGTGCGTCGAATAGATCCCGCCAAACTTCGAAGCTTCCTCACACATCGCCACAAGCGTATCGGTGTCGATCCAAGCCCCCGGCGGCCCGCTCAGAGAACTCGAAACGCCCAGCGCGCCATCCTCCATCGCCTGCCTAACCGCCGCCCGCATCTTGGTCAACTCATCGGCCGTCGGCGGCCCCGCCTTCGGTCCGCGCGTCTGCACCCAGATCTGGCTCGAACCCACGTAACTGCCCACATTCGTGCTGATTCCGGCCTTCTTCAGCCGCGTCCAGTAGTCGGTAAATCGCGCAAACTGCGCCGACGGCGCCGCCGATTCGCCCTCGCCAAAAATCATCGTCGTCACGCCCTGCCGGATCATGCTCTGCGCATTCCCATCGGTCAGCAGCGTCGAATCGGAGTGGTTGTGAATGTCGATAAACCCCGGGCTGACAATCAGTCCCTTGGCGTCGATCACCCGCCGCGCGGTCTTCCCCTCCAGCCGGCCCATCCCCGCCACGCGGCCGTTCTTCAATCCCACATCGCCCAGATAGGACGGGTTCCCCGTGCCATCCGCGATTCGCCCGCCGCGAATCAGTAAGTCAAAATCCTGCCCGCGCAGCGCAATAACAAGGAGAAGTAAGTAGGTAAGTTTCACGGTAATTTAGGCCAGCCCGATTCCTGTGCGATCGCCGCCAGCAAGGGTGTGAGTAACTTACCCCCGCTGTCGGAATTTGTCATCACCACGGCGCCCCGGCTCGCGTCCGCCCGGCAGATCATTTCGCACCGGTACCCTGCGTTCGAGCCCGTGTGTCCAAACCATCCCTGCGAGCCCACAAAGCCCAGCCCGTGCCGTCCGACGTGCGGAACAATCATCAACTCCGCCATCTCGCGTTCAATGATCTTATTCGATTCCCCCATCACCGCGCGCGCCACCGCGATCGCGAACAGGCTCAAATCGGTGGGCGTGGTCCATAGCCCGGCCGCCGCCATCTCCGGATACGTGTGCCACCCGCCCGTGTAGGAGCGGCCGGTCTCGTGGAAACCCACCGCCGTCCGCGCCGCCCGCTCCAACGGCAGAGGTTGCTGAAAGGTGCTGTTGTGCATCCCCAGCCGGCTCAGAACGATGCGTTGCATCAGATCCGGAAAGGAGCGTTGAAACCGTTCGGTCAGCAGCAGTTGGAGCACGGTATACCCGCCCCCCGAATACCTGTATAAGGAGCCCGGGACTGTATCCACCCGGACCGCCTTGGTATTCGCGGGCGTCTCGCCGTCCAACACCTGGCGCACCGTCGGCACGACATCGTTTTCGCCATACCCCGGGAAACCATGGACGGTCAGTCCAGCGGTATGGCTCAAAATCCCCCGCACGGTAACTTTCTTGGTGGCGGTAAACTCATTGTCCGGCACATGCCAGGCGGTCAGCTTGTCGTTAACGTTCTCATCCAGGCCAAAGTTCCCGAACTGCGACATATGCAGTGCAGCCATCGCCGCGACGGGTTTACTCAAGGACGCAGCCTGGAACATAGTGCCGACACTCGCCCCGACGCCATAGGTGCGAGCCCATTCCACGGTGCCATCGCGAATGACAGCGACAGAGACGGCGGGCGTCTTATTTTCGGCCATGGAAACGGCGGGCCGCCAAAGGGCCTCAATGCGGCGAATGCGGTCTTCCAGCGGGCCCGCATAAACGGCCGCCCCGACCCCCAACGCCAGAAACTGTCTTCGCCTTACCATGCCGACCCCCTCTATCATCCCTCAACAGCGCCATCGGCGGGGCCATCCGCCGTGCAGTTCTCCGCCCGAACCCCACAGCCCACCGCCATCCCAGCCCGCACCATCCACCGAGGCAACGCACAACCCCGCGTAAGTCTCACCAACCCACGTCGCGCCCGAGCCAGTCCAGCCCGCATCATCCACCCAATCGCCGCCGCGATTCCACCCGAGCCCGCATCGTCTGGCCGTGCATCGGGTATTCACTCCAGCCCGAATCGATTTCGCGCGCAGATTGGCCGTGGCAAACAGGAAATCTCCAGCTACCGGTGAGGCGCGGTCGTGCCTTCTTTCTCGCCTCCCACACAAAAAAGCCGCCCGGGATTTCCCGGGCGGCTCGCGGTTTTCGGTAAGGGTGAGCTTATTCGCCGTTCAAAATCAAATCGACGCGGCTGGCGACGTCGCGCAGGTACTTCTCGTCCCCGCCCTTCAACTCCACCGTCGCATAGCCCGTATAGCCGATCTCGGTGAACGCTTTGTGGATGTCCTTCCAGTCCAGATCGCCGTCGCGGAGATTCACGAACGAAGGCACGCTGGCCCGGATGATTTGGTTTTGACGGTTATGGAAATCCTTCAAATGGACCTTCGCGATCCGCTCCTTGCCCAACGTTCGGATCCAGTCGGCAGGGAAGCCGTACAGCTGGATGTTGCCCACATCAAAATAGGCCTTCACCCACGGCGTCTGGAACGAATCCACGTAGTTGGCGAACTCGAGCGGGGAAAGCAGGAACTTGTTCCAGACGTTCTCCACCGCGATGATGATCTTGCTCTTCTCCGCCAGCGGGATCAGTTTGCGGATCTGCACCTGCGAACGCTTGTAGGCGTCGGCGTAGCTGGTCTGGGCATTCACGACGCCCGGCACCAACAGCACGGTCGTCCCGCCCCAGGCGGCGGCGTTGCGGATGCTCGTCTCCATGCCCTTCATGCTGCGTTCGACGGCTGCCGAATCGGAGGAGGACAACGGGAACTGCCAGTGCGCCATGTTCATCACCGAGTGGATCGGCATGCCGGTGGCTTCCGACGCCTTGCGCATCTCGGTTTCAACGGCGACATCCTCGGTGGTCTGGCCTTCGACGGCGTCAAACCCAACGTCCTTGGCCAACTGGAACTTGTCCTTCCAGCTCAAATTGTTGGGCAGCATGGACGTAAGCACGCCCTTTTTGATGGGCAGCCGGTTGGCGGCCGCCGCTGAGGCGGCAAAGGCCGAAGCGGTGGAGGCGATGAGAGTTCTGCGCGTCATAAAATATCGGGTTTCCTAGGATCGATGATAGCTCAGGCCCGCGGCGCGGGAAGGCACAAAAAAAGGCCGAACCATCCACAGTGATAGCTGTGGAAGTCCGGCCAGAAGTGCGCGTTTGGGCGTCAGAAACTTGGATGGCTGCGCGGCGAACGGTGGAACCGCGCTCGCTCAGGGAAGCAACTCCCTGGGGCGTTATGCCAGATTCGGGATCTTGATAATTTTCTTTTGGATTGCGTATTGCACAAGCTGGGCCTTGTTGTGGATGTCGAGCTTGCGCATGAGATTGAATTTGTGGGCTTCGACCGTCTTGACACTCAGGTTGAGGTCGCAGGCGATCTCCTTCACCGATTGCCCCTCGGCGAGCATCTTCAGTACTTCGCGTTCACGGGTAGTGAGGGTGGCGAAGCGCGGCAGCCGGTTGGCCGATTTGATGCGCGAGCGGAAGTCGTCCACCAGTTGGGACAACATCCGGGGGCTCAGGTAGCTGCCGCCGCGAATGACATCGCGGACAGCGGCGATCAGTTGTTGTGCGGGACTATCCTTGAGCACGTAGCCGGCGGCGCCGACTTCCATGCCTTCGACAAGATAGTCTTCGTCGTCGTACATCGTGAGAAAGAGAACCTTGCATTCGGGCCGGTTCTTCTTGATTTGACGGGTCGCCTCGAAGCTGCTCAGCCCGGGCATGCCGATGTCCATCAGGACAACGTCGGGTTTGAGTTCGTTCGCGCGATCAACCGCGTCCCCTCCGTTGGGAGCCTCGCCAATCACTTCCATGTCCGCTTCCGCGGCAATGAGTGTGCGAATGCCCTGCCGAAACAGTGTGTGGTCGTCTGCCAGTAGGATGCGAATCTTAGCCATGTCTTTTTCCGTTTTCCGTTGCTTGGTTTCCAGCGCTTCTGCTTGCCTGTCCGCTTTGTGCCCCGGGTTGTGTCCCGAAAGTCATCTGCTGCGGCGTAACTGGTTCCTTCAGTGCGTTTGCATAAGCCCGGCTAGCGAACACGGACGCTCCGTGTTGCGGTTTCTCGCGTGGCGCCAGGGGCACCGTGCAAGTCAGCCTCTCTAGGTAATGGCAGCGCAATCACGATCTTCGTTCCCTTGTCTCTGGAGCTCCTGCCGCCCGGCGCTTTCACGCCCGGCGCGGAAACGCCCAAGGTACTGTTGATCTGAAAGGTTCCTCCGAGAAGGGCCACCCGCTCCCGCATTCCTGAGAGTCCAAAGGAATCGCGGCGTGCGAGCGCCTCCTCCACATCAAAGCCGATGCCGTTGTCTTCAACGGCCAGCTTCAAATATCCATCGGCGGTTGTGACCGAAAGGTTTACAGCCGAGGCGTTTGAATGTTTCGCGATGTTGTTAAAACACTCTTGCACCAGGCGGTAAACGATCATCTCCGTCTTCTTCGGCAGGGCCCCAAGGCGGTTCAACGCCAGGCGGACGCGTGCCGGACTTACCTGCCGGAACCGGTTGACCAGCTGCCGCAACGCCGCTCCCAGGCCGAGCTGTTCGAGCACGGCGGGACTCAAGGCGGCGATCAGCCGTCGAATTTCTAAAATCGTGTGTTCGGTGGTGTTGCGCACTTCGCGCAACTGGTCCCGCTGGGCCGCCATCGATTCCGGCATCGCGGTTTCGAGCATTTCGATCTGCAGGCGGATGCAGAGCATGGATTGGCCGGCTTCGTCGTGCAGCTCGCGGCTGATGCGGCGGCGTTCGGCCTCTTCCACATGCAGCATGTGTTCGGCCAGCTGGCGGACCTGCTCCTCACGGGCGGCGAGCCCTTCGACGAGCCGGGCCTTTTCGATGGCCATCCAGCAGCGTTCGGCGGCGGCGGCGAGCAGTTCGCGTTCGCGCGGCAGCCAATCAAAATCCTTGTCAAACGAGAACTGGAGCACGCCCCAGGTCTCGGTGCCGCTCGTGAGCGGGACCGACCACAGCGTGGCGCCGCGGCCGCTCCAAACAGCGTCTGGCGCGCAATGCGCCGTCTCTCTGCCGATTACGCAGCGCGGTTCGGAGAGATGGTCGCGGAGCGCTTCCGAGTTAGCGATGCGCCAGGACGCGGATTTGGTCTTCCGTTCCTTGGCGTTGTTGATGGAAGCGCCAAGGGTCCAAACGGTGGCGTCTTCGTCGAGCAGATAGAGCCGGGCGCGATTGGCGGTGGAGAACTCGGCGAGCGTGGCGACGAAGCGTTGGAGCAGATCGTCGAGCGATCGGGACTCGAGTTCCACGCGGAAGAGTTCGTAGAACGTCTTCGTTTCCGCTTCGCGCACCTGATAAAAGGCGTTATTGAGCGTCAAAATGACGCAAAAAAGAAGCTGTTCACGGACCCAGCGGAGGTCATCGACCTGCTTGGGCACGAGCTTTTCGAGGACGCCAGCGAGGAGATGATCGTACTGTTCCAGCGCATCGATGATGGTGCTGGGCGGCAGGTGCATCTTGGCCAGACGGCGGCCGTTGTATTCGACCTGTTCAAAAAACTCGCCGATGGGGCGCCCTTCGCCGAGCGCGCGGAGCGCTGCGCCGGGCGTGATGGCGCGGAGAGCGGCGGCCTGGCGATCGTCGAGCGGCGGGAGCTGATCCTTACCGGAATGCAGCGCGTCGAGGAAGCGCTTCTCCAGTTGCGACGCACGCGGGCGGAGGCGCTTGGCGAGATCCTCCAGCTTTTCCCGGAGTTGATCGCTCAGCACATCGGCTGCTGCCGCGAGGACCGTAGGTGTCGTCGTTCTTGCCACTCCCTCTACAGTTCGGCTGTAAGGGAGAGATTCTTTAGTTTCTTGTGAAAACTACCTTAGTCGTCTTCGCTGCCCTGGTTGACTTTGAGCACGGCGAGGAAGGCTTCCTGGGGGATTTCGACACGGCCGACGCGCTTCATTCGCTTCTTGCCTTCCTTCTGCTTTTCCAGCAACTTGCGCTTACGTGAGATGTCGCCGCCGTAGCACTTCGCCAGCACGTTTTTGCGGATGGCGGAGATGGTTTCGCGGGCGACGATCTTATTCCCGATGGCGGCCTGGAGCGCGATTTCGAACATCTGGCGGGGGATCAGCTTACGTAGGCGTTCGATCAGGGCCTTACCGCGCTCGTAGGCGAAATCGCGGTGGACGATGATCGACAGCGCGTCGACGGCTTCGGCGGCGACCAGGACGTCGAGCTTGACCATGGGCGAGACGCGGTAGCCGGCCAAATGGTAGTCGAGAGACGCGTAGCCGCGGCTGGCGGATTTGAGACGGTCGTAGAAATCGAGAACGATTTCGTTGAGCGGGAGCTCGTAGTTAAGCAGCACGCGGGAGCCGCCGATATATTCGAACTTCTTTTGCTTGCCGCGTTTTTCTTCGACGAGGGCGAGGATTTCGCCCAGGTACTCTTCGCGGGTGATGACGGTCGCGTCGATGATCGGTTCTTCGATCATTTCGACGGAGGCCGGGTCGGGCCACTTGCTGGGGTTTTCGACTTCTACGACATCGCCGCCACGGAGGGTGACTTTGTAGCGCACGCCGGGGGCGGTGGTGATGAGATCGATGTTGAATTCGCGTTCGAGGCGTTCCTGAACGATTTCGAGGTGCAACAGGCCGAGGAAGCCGCAGCGGAAGCCGAAGCCGAGGGCGACGGAGTGTTCGGCTTCGAAGTTGAAGGCCGAATCGTTCAAACGAAGTTTTTCGAGGGCGTCGCGGAGGAGGCCGTGTTCGGAGCTTTCGACCGGGTAGAGGCCGGCGAAGACCATGGGGTTGACGGGCTGGAAGCCGGGGAGGGGCTCGGCGGCGAGATCGCTGGCGTCCATGATGGTGTCGCCGATCTGGGCGTCGCTCACCTTCTTGATGTTGGCCATGATGAAGCCGACTTCGCCGGCGGCGAGTTCGTCGCAGGGGATGGGCTTGGGCGACTGGTAGCCGAGGCCTTCGACTTCGTAGGCCGAGTTGTTCGACCAGAGGCGGAGCTTTTGGCCTTTGCGGAGTTTGCCATCGATGACGCGAACGAGAACGATGACGCCGCGGTAGGGATCGAACCACGAGTCGAAGATGAGGGCGCGGAGGGGTTTGTTGACCAGGCCTTTGGGCGGCGGAACCTTCTGGACAACCTGTTCCAGGATCTCGGCGATGCCGATGCCTTGCTTGGCGGAGCAGAGAACGGCGTCTGTAGCATCGAGGCCGATGACCTGTTCGATTTGCTCCATGATCCGTTCGGGTTCGGCGGAGGGGAGATCGATCTTGTTGATTACAGGGAGGATCTCGAGGTCCTGGCCGAGCGCGAGATAGGTATTAGCCAGCGTCTGGGCTTCGACACCCTGGCTGGCGTCGACGACGAGGAGCGCGCCTTCGCAGGCCTGGAGGGAGCGCGAGACTTCATAGGAGAAGTCGACGTGGCCGGGGGTATCGATTAGGTTGAGCTGGTAGACGATGCCGTCTTTGGCCTTGTAATCGAGACGAACGG
This sequence comes from Acidobacteriota bacterium, assembly GCA_947466555.1. GTDB lineage: Bacteria > Acidobacteriota > Terriglobia > Bryobacterales > Bryobacteraceae. The sequence continues at coordinate 9,092 of CANIFK010000106.1, forward strand.
CATGGGCCTTAATGGTGATGCCGCGTTCGCGTTCCAGGTCCATCGAGTCGAGGACCTGTTCCATCATCTCGCGCTGCGAGAGCGCTCCGGTGTACTCCAGCAGGCGGTCGGCCAGCGTGGATTTGCCGTGATCGATGTGGGCGATGATTGAGAAATTCCGAATGCGAGAAGGATCCATGGGATAATACAGTGACGCCCTGAACCCACCATTATCCCATATGGTTCACCGGGGTCCGCGAAAATAGGAACAAGCCATGCCGCATATTGAGATTGAAGGAGCCCTGCAGGGCGAGGGATTACGGGTGGCGATTGCCGTGGCCCGGTTTAACAGCTTTATTACGGATCGGCTGTTGGGGGGCGCGTTGGACGGTTTGCGACGTCACGGAGTCGCGGATGGCGACACGACGGTGGTGCGTGTGCCGGGGTCGTGGGAGTTGCCGGTGGTGGTGAAAGCGCTGGCCGATTCGGGGAAGTATGACGCCGTGATCTGCCTGGGGGCGGTGATCCGCGGGGAGACGCCGCATTTTGATTACGTCGCGGGCGAGGCGGCTAAGGGGATTGGCCAGGTGATGTTGCATACGGGCGTGCCGGTGGCGTTTGGGGTGTTGACCACGAACACGCTGGAGCAGGCGATTGACCGGGCGGGGGCGAAGAGCGGGAACAAGGGCTTCGACGCCGCGGCTACCGTCATTGAGATGGCCAGCGTGTTGCGGCAGATTCGCGGTAAATAGAGCATGCCATCCCGACACCTCAGCCGGCGGCGCGCGTTGCAGATGTTGTACGAGTGCGACATGCGCAAGATTGGGCCGGAAGACGCGATGCGGGATTATTACCACACGCTGTATACCGAAGAAAATGAAGCGTTTCCGGAGCCGGACGCGTTCATGGAGCAGATGTTGTTCGGGGCGCATTCGGAGATGGAGTTCCTGGACGCGGTGATTACGCGGCGGTCCGATAACTGGAAGCTGGAGCGGATGCCGGTGGTGGACCGGAACATTTTGCGGCTGGCGGCGTGGGAGTTGATGCGGACGCAGACGCCTCCGGCGGTGGTGATTGACCAGGCGATCGAGCTGGCGCGGCGGTTTTCGGGGGATGAGTCGGCGCGGTTTGTGAATGGGGTTTTGGATGCGCTGCGAAAGGGCGAGGAGTTGGGCAAGGGGCCGGCGTAAGACGTTTCTCTTGCGAACGGTGGATAAGTGGGGGTTTTGACGGGGTTTATCCACAGGGGTTGTGGATCTCCCAGTACTCGTATGGGGTGATCTGGTCTGGGCCGGATGGTACTTGGCGGCTGTGGGCGGGGCTGTGGAAAAGTTGTGGGGATTTTGTGAGGGAAATCGGGCGGATGGTGTGGATTTGCTGGGGTATTTGCGTTTTGGCGGGGATTTCGTTACACAGGGCCTGTGGAAAAAGTGTGGAATGTTGGGGGTGAAGGGGCGGGAAAATCTGTGGTTTCGGAGTTTGCTGGTGTCACGGTACCCAGGGAAATCTGGGCACACTGGGGGTGTCGGCGGGGTGAAACGGGGTCGGAATTTCCCTAGATGGCCGGGGTTTCGGCCGGCTGGGGGGCCTCCTTTGGCGTTTGGATGCTGGCGGGTTCGGGGCGGAACGGGGGTTCAGCGGCGTTGGTGGCTGTTCCCGGGGTTTCCTGGGACGGAGTTTCCTGGTAGCACGGCCCTGTGGAAAAGGCTTGTTCCTTTGTTTGTAAGGGCTTGTGGGAGGGTCCTTGCTGGGCGAATCCTTTTTTCATTTGGAGCAGGTCGCGCTCGATTCTTGAGATTTCTAGATTTAGACGCCGGATGCGGGCGTCGATGCGCTCCAGGATGTCGCCTTTTTGGCTGACCAGGACTTCGATGTCGCTGACGGTGACGCCGTTGAGCTGGAACAACTCCGCCATGTACTGGCGGCGGGCGGCGATTAGACGATCCATCTCCCACATGAGCGAGACCA
>CANIFK010000107.1 GCA_947466555.1 Acidobacteriota bacterium
TCCGACGACCAATCCAGCGAAAAGATCGGGCCGTCCTGGCGGTCCAGCTTGCGGATGAGAGTGGTGTCATCGGCAATCTTCATATTCTTCGGACGGTCCATGTTGTACACGTACGGGTACCGGTCCTCGCCGCCAATCACGACCACGTCCTTCTTCGGATGCCGCGCGATGGAGGTCAATTCCGTCCGCAACACGTTCACATTTTCAAGGAACGCGCCAGATGCGGCGTCGATCACCTTCGCCGCACGGTCCTTGCTGACCGAAACAAACCGCTTGGAATCGACCGCAAATACGGAGCCGAGCACCCAATTCTCATGGTTGCCAATCTTATAGAGTTCCTTGCCACTGGCCGTCTCAAACACATGGACAGTGTTGTCGGTAGCCCCCACCGCCACGCGCGAACCATCCGGCGCAATGGAGGCGCCGAACAACGTATCGTTCGTTAACCGCGCCGTGTGCCGCAACTTCCCCGCCCCGGCGTCCCAGATCTGCACTTCGCCGAACTGCGCGGGCGTACCGCCACCGGCGATCAGCGTCTTGCCATCGGACGAATAGGCGATCGACAAAATTCGCTCCGCCTTCCCCGCCAACCGCTGCACCAGCTTCGATCCGTCAGCCATGTGAACCAGCACTTCGCGATTGCCCGACACAGCAATCCGCTGCCCATCCGGGGACCAGCGCAACGCCGTAATCACCGGCGGCTGCAAATAGACCGAGGGCGAATTGTCGGAAACTTCCACCGGGGAATCATCCTTCGCACCGGCATCGATCCACGCACGAAAACGGTCCACATCGGCGGCGGCCATCTCCGGTTGTCCCAACGGCATGCGCGGTTTCATTGCACCGGCAATGTAGCGAATCGTCAGGCTCTCACTCGCCTTGCCCGCCACGAAACCTGGACCGCGCTTGCCGCCCTTGGCGAATGCCGCATAGGTCGTAACGTCCAAGCCAGACGAGGCTCCCGCCGGGTTGTGACACCCCTGGCACTGTTTCTGCAGCAGCGGTTTGATGTCCGCGGTGAAGCTCGGCTGCGCCCAAGCGCTGGCCGCGAAGAGCGGAACGAGGATCCATAAATGGTGGCGTTTCATGCGTGTAACGACAATACTCCCGCGCAGGCATCGAGGCCTGTCGATGCAGGGAAGTATATCTCAGTTACGATTCGTTTATGTAACCCTAGGAGGGGTAACCAGCCTCCAACAGGTATACGCCTTAACAACATGCTGAAAAAGATCTTCACCCTCGTCTCCGTTTCCGCCGTTTTCACCCTTGTTGCCGCCGCGGCCGACGTGACCGGAAAATGGGTCGCCCAGGTTCCCGGCCGCGATGGCCAGTCACGGGAAGTGGTCTATAACCTGAAGGCCGATGGCGCCAAACTCTCTGGCACCATGTCCGGCCCACAGGGCGCTGAAATTGCCATCAGCGATGGCAAGATCGACGGCGACAACATCGCCTTCGACGTGAAACTCGAGTTCAACGGCAACAGCATGACCCGGAAATACTCCGGCGTGGTCTCTGGCGACGAGATCAAAATGAAAAGCCAAACCCAGCGTGGCGCGCAGGAATTCGTCGCGAAACGCTCCAAGTAGGACCCGCTTCAAATCACGCAAAAAGGCTCCCGCCGCAAGGCCGGAGCCTTTTTGGCATTGGTCGCGAAATGATGTACACTAAATGAGTTAGCGATATTGTGCGCCCGTAGCTCAGATGGATAGAGCGTTTGCCTCCGAAGCAAAAGGCCGGTTGTTCGAGTCAACTCGGGCGCACCATTTCTCAATCTCGAACAGCGCGTCCGGTTCGAGCATTCTCTCCTCGCTAGCCACTTGAATCGACCTGTGCCGAGCTTCAGTTGGCCACAGTGATCGTGGACTGCCATTGGCCATCCCCCTGAGAGTCCATCGGGCAGAAACCCGTTTTTCTTCCGATGCCACCTAGAAGGATCGCTAAGGTCCTCTACAGTTTTTTCCTGGCACAGCCGAAGACTCTAGTGGTACTTACTCCACAAAATTCTTAAGGGGCACCTCCCATCCGGAACGCGCTTGCGTATTCTGCGATGGCGCGGGACGTCGATCCATGGTCATGCGCAACCTACTTCCTAGCAACCCGTCTGTCGGCGTTCTTCCCCTTGCCGGTACTGCGTTCCCGCAACCAACCCCACCGGTTCCCCTTCGGCCAAACGGCCCAACCCTGTTCCCCAACGCCACCGCGATTTGCGAAAGCAAGACCCAAGGAGAAGCATGAGCCCCAACCCCGCACTCAACAACGCCGACGGTTCCGTCCCGGCCCCTGAAACTCTCGGTGCGCTGCAACGGTCGTGGACACTGTCCAAACCTGCGGCGTCAACGCAGGTGCCCGCGTGGCCAGCGAACCTTCCACTTCGGGATAGCTTCCTCAGTCTCCGTGATATCCCGCAAATTTCCTTTGATCAAGCTTGCGGCGCATTCACGATGACCGACCCGGCCTACCCGGCGGAGTGGAAAGATCAAATCCGCCAACTGCGCGACCGCCTCAACACTGCTCAGGGCGAATTGTCCGATCCCAACGATCTTCTGCAGGTCATCGCCTTCACCACTATGGACGGCGGCCGGGCTCGCCACGGCACCGCCGCCAATCTTGCGCTCGCCATGGCCGCCATTCAGGACACGCGCGTTCTCGTCATCGACGCGAATCTCTCCTATCCCACGCTCCATACCCATCTCGACGGTCCCGCGGCCCCCGGCCTCTGCGAAGTCACCCGTGCCAGCCGTATCGCCATGCCGCAGTGTTTTCGCCGCGTCGCTGGGACCCAGATATACTTCCTTACCGTGGGCGATACCAGTGCCTACCCCATGGACGCACTCGACCTGCGCGGTCTCCATGTGGTGCTCCATTCCCTCCGCTCCCAGTTCGATTGGATCCTCATCGATGGCCCCGGCTTTGACACCGCCGCCGACACTATCGCCATAACCATGGCTGCCGACGGCGTCATTATGATGATCGAAAGCGAACATGACAACTTCCGGAATGTCGCCAGAGCCCTCAGCCACGTGCAGGGCCGCCGCATGCTCGGCGCAGTAATGTTTTAACCTAACGGGGAATGACTGAGCCCGCGCGCCCCCGTCTCCACTCACTCGATCAGTTCCGCGGCTATACCGTCGCAGGCATGTTCCTGGTGAACTTTCTGGGCGGTTTCGCGGCCATCCACCCGCTCTTGAAGCACCACAACACGTACTGCAGCTATGCCGACACCATCATGCCGCAGTTCTTCTTCGCCGTCGGCTTCGCCCTCCGCCTCGCCTTCCTTCGGCATGTTGAAAAAGTCGGCTCGCGCGAGGCCTATAAACAAGCCATCACGCGAGGCTTCGGCCTCATCCTCGTCGGCGCGGTGATCTATCACCTGGACGGAAAGTTCCCCTCCTGGGATGCACTTTCCGCCGAAGGGCTCTCTGGCTTCCTCTCTAACGCCTGGCGCCGTTCCATGTTCCAGGCGCTCGTCCACATCGGCGTCACCAGCCTCTGGGTTCTGCCCGTCATCGCCCGCTCGGCCCGTGCGCAACTTCTCTGGCTCCTGGGTTCCGCCACGCTGCACGTCGTCCTCTCCGCCACCTGGTGGCACGAATGGCTCCGCGCTAACCGCGTCATCGACGGAGGCGCCCTCGGCTTTCTCACTTGGACGATTCCCGTCCTCGCCGGCTCTCTAACCTACATGCACGCCAATGCCACCAAGGCCGCCATGCTCCGCGTCGCAGCCCTCCTGATGGCCGCCGGCTACGCCCTCTCGTGCCTCTCCAACGGCGGCGTACTGGCCGCTCCGCCCTTCGTCGCCCCCTGGCACGCCCGCGACATGTGGACCATGAGCCAGCAAGCCGGCAGCGTGTCTTATCTGACGTTCGCCACCGGCTTCTCGCTCGCCGTCTACGTCTTCTTCCGCTGGTGGACGGACGAAAAAGGCTGCCAACTCGGCGTATTCCGCACCCTCGGCGTCAACGCGCTGGCCGGCTATATCATCCACAGTCTGGTTGAAGATGCCGTCAAACCCTACGCGCCCAAGGATTCTCCGCTCACTTGGGCGCTATTCACATTTGCCGTTTTCTTCGGAATCACTTGGCTGTTCCTACGTTCGCTGGAGAAGAACAAGCTCTTCCTGCGGCTCTAACTACTACCGGCCTTCGCTCGACGGCGGAACCAGCCCGCTCGAACGCATGTAGGTCACCAGGTTCCCGTAGTGCTCGTAGACGTGCATATTGTTGAAGAACAACACGCCGGCGCGAGTGCGGTCCTGTCCAAAGAACTTCACCGATTCCACAGCCGAGGCACCCGTCAAACCGCCATAAACTTTGTCGCAATAGGCGATAGAATCTTTCAACGAAGCCACCAGGGCGTCCTTCGTCTTCATCGTCTTCTCCGCACCAGCCGGCGTCTTCTTCTCGCCCGCGGCAGCCGCGCAGAACATCACGGTCGCATCGGCAATGTGCCCCACGAACCCACCGAACGTCCGCACTTCCGGCGTGGCCTTATAGTCATACTTCTCCGCCGGCATCTTTTCCGCGGCCTTCAACACATTCGTGATGGCCTGTTTCCACTGGCCCGTCGCGTCTTTCACCAACAGGTCCTGCGCGCTCAGTGCGCCCATCGCCAACATTCCAATCAGGAGTAGTTTCATACAGAACAGTCTAAACCAACAAATCCTTCATGACCCTTCCTTCATCCGTCGGGCCAATCAATCGCTGATTCAACCCCAAATACGGATAATGCAACTTATACGGATCCAAACCCAGTTGATGCAGAATAGTCGCCTGCAGATCCTTGGGCGTCATCTTGTCCTTGGTCACGTAGTAACCAATCTCATCGGTTTCCCCGTAATTGAGCCCCTTCTTCATCCCACCGCCAGCCATCCACATCGTGTAGGCATACGGATGATGATCGCGCCCAATAAACGCGCCCTCTGTCCCGCCGCGGTTCTCCCGCATCGGCGTTCGTCCGAATTCCCCGCCCCAAACTACCAGCGTCTGGTCCAACAGCCCACGCTGCTTCAAGTCACGAATCAGCGCCGTCACCGCCTGGTCGGCCGTCTTGATATGAGGCTGCAGCGCGTACTGAATGTCGTCCCGCTTGCTGGTTCCGTGGTGGTCCCAACCCCAGTCGTATATCTGCACAAACCGCACGCCGTTCTCAACCAGCCGCCGCGCCAACAAACAGTTATTCGCCAGACTCGTCTTCCCCGGCTCGGTGCCATACAGCTTATGCACCGCCTCCGGCTCTTTCGAAATGTCCATCACATTCGGCACCGAGATCTGCATCCGATACGCCAGCTCATACTGCCCCATCCGCGCATCAATCTCCGGGTCCCCCGCCTGCTTCGCCTGCATGGCATTCAGGTCCTTCAGCGCGTCCAGCGTCTTCCGCCGCACGTTCCGCGTCATGCCCTCCGGGTCACTCAGGAACAGCACCGGATCGCCGTGCGATCGGCAATGCACGCCCTGATGAATGCTCGGCAAAAATGCCGATCCCCACAACGATTTCCCACCGTCCGGATTGTTCCCGCCGCTCGTCAACACCACGAATCCCGGCAGATCCTTATTCTCCGAACCCAATCCATACGTCGCCCACGCCCCCATCGACGCAAAGCCGAATCGCGGATTCCCTGTATGCAAAAACAGCTGCGCCGGCGCATGGTTGAACTGGTCCGTGCTCATAGACCGGACAATCGTCACATCGTCCACGATCTTCGAAAACTCGGGCATCAACTCGCTCACCCAAGCGCCCGATTGCCCGTGCTGCTTGAACTTGTACGGCGTCCCCAGCATCTTCGGCACGCCCTTAATGAACGCAAACCGCTTCCCCTTCAACAGCTCATCCGGACACGGCTTCCCGTTGTACTTCACTAACTCCGGCTTGTAGTCGAATAACTCCAACTGGCTCGGCGAACCCGCCATATGCAGGAAGATGACAGACTTCGCCTTCGCCACCGGCAACCGCGCCTCTTGCGCCTCGGCCAGGAACATATTCGCCAATCCAACGCCGCAGCCGCTCAGGAAATGCCGCCGCGTCGCCGCCAGTGCCGTTCGCATCTTCTCGTTCATCGCCGTGTCACCGTTTCGTCCAGATTCAACACCGTATTCGCCACCACAACCCACGCCGCCTTGCCCGCATCGCCCGCCTTCGGCGCCACCGGAGCCCAGGGCAAAGACGCCACCAAACCCGGATCAAAGATCTGATCGCCACCCTGCGCCCCATGCCGGGAAACGCGAATCGCAATCACGTTCTTCCCCGCCTTAAACGCCCGCTGGCCGTCGTCGTTGATCGTGTACTCGTAATGCCCGCTGCGCTCAAAAATATTATTCACCGCCGCCACGCCATTCACCCAAACATCGAATTGCGCATTCGTCCGCGCCGGCAGCTTGAACTTTGTGGGGAGCTTCGCCGGCAGATCCAGCGTGTACCGCAGATAGAGCGATTCGGTATCCCAAGCCGTCCGAATCGGCGTCGTCTCACTCGGCTTCGCCAACTTCCCAAAGAACCCCGGCCCAACCGACCACTTGCTGTCGTCAAACCCGGCGTTCATCCACCCATCCACCTGGGCCGTCGTCGCGTACCGCCATTCGCGCGGAGACGTTCGCCCATCGGGAATCAACGTCGCCTCCCGGTCTTCGGTGTACAGCACCTCGCTGTAGCGCAGCAGCTTGCTCACATTCTCCGGCTGCGTCCGCAACTCCGTTTCCGCCTGCCGTTGCAATTGCCCGATCCGTGCCGCCTCCGCCGCCGTCGGCGGCCGCAGCAGCACCAGTTCAAACAACCGCTTCGCCGGGTTCAAAGGCGACTCTTTCACAGCCTTCTCCGCCAGCCTCTGCGCCGCTTCCATGAATGCCGGATCGTTCATCGAAGTCAGCGCCTGCAGCGGCGTATTCGTTCGAATGCGCCGAATCGTACAAGTCTCCCCATTCGGAGCGTCGAAGTTCATCATCGAGGGATAGGCCGACGTCCGCCGCATAAACGTGTACAGCGCACGCCGGTACCGGTCTTCGCCCTTGGAGGTCATCCAGTTGTCGCCGTTATACACCACCAGCCAAACCCCATCCGGCTGCCACGGCATCACCGGCGGCCCAAACTGCTTTTTGCTCAATAATCCAGCCGTCGCCAGCGCCTGATCGCGCACCACTTCGGCGTCCAAACGGAAGCGCGCCCCGCGCGCGTAGTACCGGTTCGCCGGATCCACCTTCAGTAACTCCGGCGTGACATCCGAAACCTGCTTGTAAGTCGCCGAAGTCACAATGCGCTTCAGCAACTTCTTCACGTCCCAATCTTTCTGGAAGTCCAAAGCCAATATGTCCAGTAACTCCGGATGCGTCGGCCCAATCCCCTGCGTGCCGAAATCCTCTTCCGATTCCACCAGCCCGCGCCCGAACACCCGCGCCCAGAACCGGTTCACCGTTACACGCGCCGTCAACGGGTTCTCCGGGCTCACGAGCCACTGCGCAAATCCCAACCGGTTCACCGGCGCCTTCGCCGGCAACTGGTGAAACGCCACCGGAACCGCGGCCTTCACCTCTTCCCCAGGAGTAAGGAAATTGCCTCGATCATAGATGCGCGTCTTCCGGCGCTTCGCTTCCTCAAGCTCTTTCAAAACTAACGTGGACGCCGTCGAAGTCAGCTTCAGCACAGGCCGGTCGGAAGGATGATCGTCATCGGCCGTCTGATTGAAAAACGCGTAGAGCTGATAGAACTCCTTGTGCGTCAGCGGGTCGTACTTGTGCGTGTGGCACTGCGCGCAGCCCCACGTCTGCCCCATCCAAACCTGCCCCGTCGTCGCCACCCGGTCGCGAATGGCGAGATCCCGAAACTCCTCGTCATCCGTCCCGCCCTCGGTATTCGTCATCGTGTTCCGATGAAATCCCGTCGCAATCAAGTCGTCAATCGACGGGTCCGGCATCAAGTCCGCCGCCAGTTGCAACGTCGTGAACTTGTCAAAGGGTAGGTTCTCGTTGAATGCCCGAATCACCCAATCCCGATACGGCCAAATCGACCGCTTACTGTCTTTTTCATACCCCTGCGTATCGGCGTACCGCGCCAGGTCCAGCCAAACCTTGGCCCACCGTTCGCCATACTGCGGACTCGCCAACAGCGCGTCCACATACTTCTCATATGCGCCCGTCTTCAGATACTCTGCCAGCACCGCCGGCTCCGGCGGCACACCGGTCAAATCCAGCGCCAAGCGCCGCGCCAGCGTGGCCCGGTCGGCCTCTTTGGCTCCCGTTAATCCCAAACTCGCCAGCTTCGCCTGCACAAAGAAATCAATGGCATTCGCCGTCGGAGGAAACGCCGCCCGCTTCGGCTTCTCATACGCCCAATGGTTCGTGTACTTCGCCCCCGCGTCAATCCACTGTCGCAGCAACGCAACCTCGGTCTCCGTCAACCGCGGACCGGTCGGTGGCATCGGCCGCGAAGCATGCGTCACGCGCGCCAATACACGCGATTTCGCGGCATTCCCGGGCACAATCGCCCCCGTCTTCGTCGCCCCTTCAAACGTGTCCAGCCGCAACCCAGCCTGCCGCCCATGCTCGTCCGGCCCATGGCACGCCACACACTTTTTCCCCAACAACGGCCGAATATCGCGCTGGAACTCCGGCGCCTGCCCGTACGCGCACACCGCAACAAGGGCGAAGACGATTCTGAACATAGCTCCCATGTTATAACCAGAATCCATGCGATTTCTCCTCGCGCTACTCTTGGCCCTCCCCCTCCTCGCCCAAACGAAGCCTATCTACTACCTCCTCTGGTTCGATACCGAAGACTACGTCGACCCCGCCAGTGACGACGCCGCCCTCCGCCTCGCCCAAACTCTCGAAAAAATGGGCGTCCGCGCCACCTTCAAAGTGGTCGGCGAAAAGGCCCGCCGCCTGGAAAAACGCGACCGCCGTGACGTCATCACCGCCCTCTCCCGCCACGACATCGGCTACCACACCAACTACCACAGCATCCCGCCCGCCCCGGCCGCCTATCAGCGCATCCTGCACCCCCTCGAAGCCGTCGAAGAGTTCTCCCGCCGCGAAGAACCCGGCCTCCGCGATATCCAACGCATCTTCGGCGTCCTCCCCAGTTGCTACGGCCAGCCCGGTGACTCCTGGGGCCCCGCCGCCAACATCGCCCTCCGCCGCTGGGGTGTCCCCGTCTATATGGACGATGGCGGCCAGGTCGGCCTCAACGGTCAACCCTTCTGGCTCGGCGGCATGCTCTACGTCTTCAATCTGAAAGGCAACACGCTCCGCCCCGATATCAACAAACCCGAAACGCTCGCCGCCACAAACCAGAAGTTCGACGGAATGGTCTCCGCCCTCCGCGAAAAGGGCGGCGTCATTCAAACCTACTTCCACCCCACCGAGTTCTCCGCCACCGAATTCTGGGACGGCGTCAACTTCCTAGGCGGCAACTACACCCCGCCCGAAGGCTACAAAATGCCCCGCCGCCGCTCGCCCGAATCCGCCGAAGCCGCCTACAAAGCCCTCTTCGATTTCGTCCGCCACGTCCAATCCATCCCCGGCGTCCAAATCGTCACCGCCCGGCAGATGCCGCTGTTCTTCCACAACCCCGTGCAACTCCCCACAGCCGCCGAAGCCCGCCGCCACCTCCAATCCGCCATCGATATCCAGGGCCCCTATTCCGCGGCCGATCAACTCCTCGCCCTCCTCGGCCTCGAACCGCAATATGTTGATGGCCCCGTCGCCCGCGGCACGTCCGTCACCGCCGGCCCCACCCTCTCCCGCATGCTCTTCGAGCGCGCCAAGATGGACGCCATCGGCTACATCCAAGCCCACAAGCGCCTCCCCCACACCATCTGGGCCGGCTCCCAGCGCCTGTCTCTTCCCGACTTCGCCGCCACCCTCGCCCACGACAACGGAGGCCCGGAAATCCAAATCCACAAAGGCGTCACCGCCTTCGAACGCCACGTCGCCGCCGATACCGACAAGACCTACGGCTGGGTCATCCATCCCAGAGGCTTCACCGCCCCCGAGCTGTTGGAACAAGCCCGCCTCCAGGCCTGGACATTGAAGCCCGCAATCCTGCGGTAACTTACTTGTCCGTTCCCCGCTGCGGCCCTCGTGCCATTCGTCCTGGTTCCGCGGCCAGTTCCCGGTGTCGTGCAATCACCTCTTCCATGCGGAACCGGACATGAACGCGCATCGCACTGCCGGCTTCGTCCGCCGTACCAGAGACAAGAACCTCCGCCAGGTCTCGATGCCATCGCTCTGGCATCGGCGCAAACTCGGCAGTCCCCGTGAACACCCAATTGAACAGGAGCACTCGGCTCCGCTCAATCGCACTCGTTAGAACCTCCACGCCAGCGGCCCTGGCGATCATCATGTGGAAATCGATGTGCGTCCTTTCCACCCGCGCCCGTCGCTCTGGAGATCCAGCTCCTAACGCGTTGTAGGCCACATCCAATCGGCTCGCCGCCGCCGTCAGACGCCGCCGGTCCGCCGCTGTCGCAAATTCAGCGAACAACCGCGCGGAATGCGTCTCCAACGCCTCCCGCAACACGTAATTGCCGTGGATCTCGTCCGCCGATGCAATCCGCACCCGCGTTCCCGCGCGCGGCCGGCTCTCCACCAATCCCTCCGCCTCCAACCTGCCAATCGCATCCCCCACCGGCACGGCGCTCATCCCCAATTCGTCGGCCAGCTTCCGGCGCGATAGCGGAGCGCCCGGCGGCAGCCGCCCATCCAGAATCGCCGCGCGCACCCATTCATAGGCCTTTCCCGCAAGTCTCGTCTCCGCCACAATGCTCATAACTGGTACTCCAGTTTACATCACTGCCTTGACACGCCCTTCGGCCTCGGCTACGCTAAACAATCACAAACTGATGTACCAGTTTGAAATCTAGAGGATCTCGCCATGACTGCACGCCTCCTTCTCTTCCTGCTGCCCCTGTCTCTCGCCGCCCAGAACATCACCGGCTCCCTGCTCGGCAACATCACCGATCCCTCCGGCGCGCCCATCGCCCGCGCCTCCGTCGAGATCACCAATATCGACACCAACCAATCCGTCA
>CANIFK010000108.1 GCA_947466555.1 Acidobacteriota bacterium
CCACCGTCACCTGAAAAGCCAGGCTTTCCGGTGCCGGCAATCGTGGTGATGATCCGGGTCTTGGCGTCGACTCGACGCACCACATTGTTCTTCATCTCCACGAAATACATGTTGCCGGCTTTGTCAAAACGGACTTCGTACGGCTGGCTCAAACTCGCCGCAGTGGCGATGCCGCCATCGCCGGAATAGCCCATGCGCGCGTTGCCAGCCACTGTGGTCAACTGCTTCGTCTGCAGGTCCAGGCGGCGGACAACGTGGTTGTCGATGTCGCAGATGTAGAGCGCGCCGTCGGGCCCAATCGCCAGCCCGTACGGGTTGTTCAGTTGGTCGGCGGCGTACCCTGCCTTGCCATTACCGGCAATCGTCTCAATCTTCCCTTCGGCTGCGAACGCCGAGATCCCCAACAGTGCAAATGCCAAATACCGGAAAAACATGCTGGGAGGCAGTCTATCACGCCTGGAATGGATCGCTCTGATATCTCAGCGCGTTAGAGCGGGTCCGGCCGGGCGGGAGGCGGATGGAACGGCACAAACCAATGATTCAGCCAACGTCGCCACGCCGGAGCGGGTTGGGCAAACCCTTCGGCCAGCCACAGATCATAGGCAATCCGACCGGCCTGGAGCAAGAGGCGTTTCCCGTCCGGATGAACCTCAAAGTAATTGACCCGGTCCCCCGGGGGCAGATCCAGCTTGATTGTGCGCAGTTTCTTACCGCCCGCCACGTCCCACACGGCAATCTCGCGTTTTTCCGATTCCAACTGGTAGAGAATACGGCTACCCTCTCCAAACTGAACACGCCCGGCACCCAAGGGCCCGGCAATCAGAACATGGTCTTCTTTGCCCTCTGGAGTCATCAGGTGCAACCCGTCCTGAGTCGGGTAGGCGATCCATCGTCCATCGGGGGCGCACGCCACCTGCTGGCCACGAATATCCCGAACCGCAACGGGATCGCCGCCCGAACTCGGGACCTTCATAAGATGCCCCGGCTGCGAATACCAGAGCGTCTCGCCATCGGCAGACCAACAGATTTTCGATGCCGGCGCGCGGGCCGCGGCAACGCGAACAGGTTGCCCGCCGCCGGAGGGGATCGTGAGCAGTTCCTGGGGTACCCAATAGGCGATGCGGAGTCCATCCGGCGAAAACGCAGGGGAGGACGGCCCCATCGGGGCCTCTACCTCCCGCAGCAACATCGGCGCAGTGCCATCCGTAGCGCGTGTCCATATGGTTGGGTTACGGCTGGCAAAACTGACGTAGGCGAAGCGATCCTCGGTAGGAGACCAGGTGGGATAGAGCTCGCGGCTCGTCGTCGCCACCAGAGCTTGCTTCAGCTTGCCATCCATCCCATACTCCACCGCGTCCCAATCAGCCAAACCCGATGAATAGGCGATCCGCTCCCCATCGGGACTCATAGAGGCCGACGACAGTTGCGTCGTTCCCCGCAGCAGCAATCGCTCGGAAGGCCCCTCGGTGTCGATCATATAAATCGCCTGGAAGCCCTCTCGCTCCGAAGAGATAATGGCGTGACGGCCATCGGGGAACCAGTTGAACGCGTTCCCTTTGTGCAACGCCAACTGGCGCGCCTGCCCGCCGGGGTAGGCGACAATCCAGATCTCCTGCGTCAGTGTATGAACGGCGAATTTGGACCCGTCGGCGGTAAAGGGAAAGAGTGTCGACGCGCGTTCCGGCAGCTTAAATTCCGGCATCAACTTCGGCTCGGCACCCACCGGCGAGCTGAGAAACATTTGCGGCAGGCCATCCGGCTCGCGGCGAATGAACAACAGGCCCTTGCCATCGGGAGTGAACTGCGGCCCACCGCCACCGGCATCGGCCAACACCTGCCGGGACAGTCCGCCAGCCGCACTCACACAGCGTAGCGAACGGCCGGCCTTGTAGCAGATTCGATTGCCGTCGCGGGACCAGATCGGATCGCCGGTCGCTTCGTCGGCAAGCAGGATGGGATTCGGATTGTTCAACGAACGAACCCAGACTTGATTGGGCAGTTTGAAATAGGCAATCGACTGCCCGTCCGGCGAAAACACCGGAGACGTCTCGCCCTCCGGTTCGGTGGCAAACGGAATGAGTTCCACCGGATCGACGACATCGTGATTGCCGGCGAGCAGAAACATGCAGAGCCCGCCCAGCAACGCCCCGGCGCAAGCCGCGGCGAGCCATGGAATGCGGGTACGCGCCGCCGGCATCGCCGATGTCTGGGCGGAGAGATCCGTCAGGTGCTCCCGCATATGGCGCAGATCCCGGTAGAGATCGGCCGAAGAGCCATACCGCTGGGACGGTTCCTTCTCCAGGCAACGCTCCACCACCCATCGCAGTGGGACGGGGACGGCCGGAGGCAGCGCCGGGGCCTCCTCGGCGATAATCGCGGCTAACGTTTGCGGCGTGCTATCGCGCTTAAACGGCTGCTGTCCGCTCAGCATCTCATGCAGAATGATGCCGAAGCTGAACTGATCGGAACGGTAGTCGACGGCAAGCCCGCGCGCCTGTTCCGGACTCATGTAATTTGCGGTACCGAGAATGGTCCCAGGCTCACTGAGATACGTTTCTGTCGCATTGTCGGTTCGCTTCTCTGTCGTCGCAGCGGATCGCTTCGCCAGACCGAAATCGAGAATCTTAGCCCGGCCATCAATGGCGATCATGATGTTTTCCGGCTTCAGATCCCGGTGTGTAATTCCGGCCTGATGGGCAGCCGAAATCCCGCCGGCGACCTGCGACACAATCTCCAACGTACGGCGGAGCGGCAACGCGCCCTTGAGCAAGACGGCACGGAGCGTCTCCCCTTCCACCAGTTCCGAAACAATATAGGGCACACCGCCGTCAGTCCCAATATCGAAGACGGAAACGATATTTGGGTGCTGCAAGGCGCTGGCCGCGCGGGCTTCCTGCTCAAACCGGATGCGCAGGTCGGCCGCGGAACTTTCCGGCAGGATCTTGACCGCCACGGTGCGGCCTAGCCGTTGATCCTGCGCCTTCCACACCTGTCCCATGCCACCTGCGCCAATTGGCGCCAGCAGTTTGTACGGACCCAGGAAATCACCGGCGGCAGGCACTCTGTTTAGGTTAGCGCAGCATTTCCCGCGCGAAAGAGGCAACGTTGGCGGGCGTGTCAAACGGAATCCAGCGCACGTGCGATCCGGCGGGGCACCAGATCGCGGGATCACTCGGGCCAAACAGGGCGAGCGTTGGTGTGCCTACAGCAGCCGCAAGGTGAGTGATGCCGCTGTCGTTGCCAATAAACAGACGCGCGCCGCTCAGCCATCGTCCCAGTTCCGCCAGATCATCAAACCGAACCGCACCTGCAAGTACCTCCTCCGGACCGCACGTCCAGGCGACGTTGCCTAACTCCGCCGCCAGTTCCTGAAAATTGACGAGCGGCCAGTTCTTCTTCGCGCTGCCGGAAAATGGATGGAGAATTATCTGCCCGTGCCCGGGGCCAGTCAACGGGATCCTCGGAACCAGGGTAGGCGGCGCCGTCGGCAACGCAGGGTAGAACGAGAACGGCAAGTGGGCCACCGCGGCGCGAAATTCATCCCGGTTCGTTCCATACCAGGAGCAAATCCGATCAAAGCCCTCCAAGCCCGACGGCAGCGGCATGCCGGGAAGGCCCACCAGATCCAACCCCGTATCGGCGATGGCTCGCACCCGGTCGGCGAACAAAACAAGCGGTGCTAGCGCCCGCGGAACCCACACCTCCGTATAGTCACCGCGCAGCGCTTCCATCTCTGGGAAATGGCGAATGCAATCGCCAATCGCACCGGGCCGAATCAGCAGCGTCCGCACTGTCTACCGGAAGTCAGCGGGAACCTTGACGTCGATCGTCTTCGGCGGCAGGCACGCGTTATGATTACACGCCTGGTATCGCAGTTTCCCGGTAAGCACGGTAAAGCCCGCGGTCTTCGGTTTCACCGTCGAGGTGATCGCGAAGTCCCCCGTAAAGACGCTCAACGGCTTTTCGTTAAACGCGTACTTTTCCCTCTTCGGCTCCGGAAAGCTAACGCTGATAGTCTCCACCGCGGCGGCATCCCAAGTCAGCTTCAGAGGGATCAGATACGGATCGTCCGGCTTGTTCGAGTTCAAATGATACCCACCCTGCAATTGGAGGGCGGTCTTGATTTGAACCGCTTCGCCGCGTTTACCGGAAAGAGTCGGAGTGGGGGCAATCTTCAGAACGTCATTCTGTCCCGCCAATGCCAGCGGGAACAGGCAGAATAGAAGCTTTGCCGTCAGGCGCGTTACCGAGTAGTTGGGCGATATCATTCGCATAATCCTTTTTGCTCACCAAGCCGACGTGAACCGCGGCAATGCGCCCCTCGCGATCAATCATGAA
This sequence comes from Acidobacteriota bacterium, assembly GCA_947466555.1. GTDB lineage: Bacteria > Acidobacteriota > Terriglobia > Bryobacterales > Bryobacteraceae. The sequence goes on from CANIFK010000108.1 coordinate 4,339, forward strand.
AGACGTGGGGAGCGACTCCACGCCGCCAAACTTCTGCGCGGTCATATCGTCGCCAATCACCATGCGGTAATTCACCTTGTGGCTTGCCACGAAGGGCTTCACCGCCGCCCAGCCTTCTTCATCCATGGCCACGCCGAGAACGGCAAAGCCCTTGTCGCGGTAGTTCTGTTCAAATTCCACAAACCAGGGGATTTCAATCTTGCACGGTCCACACCATGTGGCCCAGAAGTTCAGCAGAACCACTTTGCCCTTGTAGTCAGACAGCTTGACGATCTTCCCGTCACCATCTTTTAACTGAAAGTCGGGCGCCGGCTTCCGCGTCTTTTCGGCCCGCACCGCAGCACGGACGGTATCGGGAGCCGATCCGCACCCAGCCAACCAGAGGGCGGCAAACACAGTCGCAATTGAGGCAAGACGCAAGCGCGGAACTCCTTATCTGTTCAGTATATCGATTGCCCAAGAGTGGAAACAGTTGCAGCTCTTTTTCACGGCGGCGAACCAAACCAGTATCCCTGGCGCGCCACAACGGTCCGTTTGCTGGAATCGCGAAGCGTCACCCCGATCCCGTGAAAGCCCTCCGGCCCGGTGGCGGGAAAGCTAATCAGGTACTGACCGTGCAACTCCTCGCCAACCCGCGTCACAATGCCCTCTAGCGCATGCAGCGTGGCAAACGTGAGCTTCCGTCCGCCCGTGTGGGCCGCCAACGCCTCGGCCGTGTTGACCTTGCCGAGCCGTACCAATTCGCCCAAGCCGGCGAGAATGTCGTTCTCGGCGCCAGAAGGCCGCGGCCGCTCCGAAGCCCGTGTGGTGAACTGCGTCATCGTCGCCGAATAGGTGGCCGAGTAGACTTGAATATTTTCCCGTTGCAACTGTTCCAATACCGTCTCCAACGTCGCGGTGCTTCCCCGGTCTTTGGCCTCGCCGATCAGCAACAGGACCCGCCGCTCGCCACTCGGCCGGGCCCGGAACAATTCCACTGCCCGTGCCGCTGCATCGAGTGCAACCGCGCTTCGCGAACGGCTCGCCGACAAACGACCAAACGCCTTCGTCATCTCGGTAGGGTCGGCTGTGAACTCCTGGGAAACCGTCACGCGATCGTCCACGGTCAATAGCGCCATCGCCCCTCGCTCCCCGGTAATCACGGGCTGAACCATGGAGCCGATCTTGCGAATCTTCAACAACGCCGCCGCCGACAGATCGTTCGTCTGCACGGCCACAATCAACGCCAGTGGCGCCGTTGAAAGATCCGGGCTCTCCACCCGGACGTTCACGCGGCGGCCGTTGTCGGTCACCACAAAGTCATCGTCGCCCAGCCCATCAACCAACCGCCCCCGCTGATCAGTCACCGTCACCGGAACCAGCACAACAGGGACAGTCGCGCGAAACGTCGTCTCCTGCGAGGCGAGGCCAGCGGTCAAGCAAAGAAGCAGAAATCGCACATACTCCAGACGCTACAACTCCACGCCAAGTTCCGCCCATGTGACGACGCGCTGTTTCGCCATCGCCTCGTGACCCAGAATCGCCGTCAGCGCCGCGGCCGCCCCCACGCGAATATCCGCCGGGTTCGTCCCGCTTCCCGCGATTAACCCATAGAACGCCTTGGTGTGCGCGTGCGCCGGTTCCTCCACCTTGGCCGCCAAAGGCACGATCTCCGCCTGCTGCCCCTGCGCGACGTGCGGGTAGAAATTCGTCGAATAGAGCAGATCCACACCACCCTTCTCGCCATAGATGTAGACCAACTGATTGCCTCCGGGCATTTGGCGCGGATGAAACACGTTCTGTGTAAACGTCATCTTGGCGCCGTTCGGATATTCGAAAACCATGCTGCCGTTGTCGTAGATGGTGCGCCCAGGCGGATCGTTCTTGTACCGCATGTTCCCGCCGAAACCGCAGGCCCGCACGGGATGCGCGTTGATCGCCCAATTGCAAAGATCCAGGTTGTGCACAGACTGCTCAATCAAATAGCCGCCGGACTTGGAGACATCAAAATACCAGTCGCCGGACGATCCGTCATGCGGCAGATCCGCCGTCGCATGACGCTGCGCCTTGATCATGTAGATCTCGCCCAGAGCCCCCGCATGGATCTTCCCTACAGCTTCGCCCAATTGCACCATCGACCGCAGTTGCTGCCCCGAAACAAAAACCTTCTTGCTTCGCTTCGCCGCCCGCACCACTGCGCGCACCTGCGCCGGCGTCACGCCCACCGGCTTCTCACAGTAGACGTGCTTGCCGGCCTCCAGCGCGGCCACCGCCATTTCACTATGCAGATGCGGCGGCGTGGCGACAAACACCGCGTCGACGTCTTTGCGCTCAATGACTTTCCGCCATTCCTTCGTCGTGAAGGGATTATCCTTCGCCGCCGCGGAAGCCGCTTTGTCCAGCCGTTCCGCCTTCAAATCACAAACGGCCGCCACCTTCGCGTTGGGTTGCGCCAGCACGCTCTGCAGCAGATAGGAGCCCCGATTCCCGGTGCCGATCAACGCCGTGCCAACACGGTCATTCGCGGACTGGGCAAGAACCGCCTGCGCGGCAGTGGCCGAAGTGACAAGAAAAGTTCTGCGTTCCATGAACCCATCTATATCACTGTTCGCAGTCCGGCGATAACGGTCTCCATGTATTCCCGCGCCCGCCGCGCCAGCGCGTCAACGCCCTCCGCCGTCACGGGCCGCGGGACCAAGGGCTCAAAAATGTTCTCGCAAGCCAACGGCATTTCCAGCCCGGTCCGCATCACCGGCCGCAACAGTTTATAGTGATCGATCTCCCCAAATCCCGGCCCGCAATCCTCATCTTTCGGGGTGTTCCGATGGTCCTTGATCGCGAACGCCCGGATCTCCGCGGCACAGGTGTCAATGTCAGCAATCGGGTCCTGATTCTCGTAGTCCAGAACGTTTCCCGCGTCGTAGCAAATCCGCACGGCAGCGGAACCGACCTCACGAACAATACGGGCGCAATCTTTCCCCGTGGCCGTATTCCCGCCATGCTGTTTAATCACAACCGTCACGCCAGAATCCCGCGCCGCGGCGGCGATCTCGCGAAGGTTCCGTACGAACAGTTCGTATTCCCCTTTTCCGGTTTTTCCGAACGTGAGCAGGAAAGGAATCTTCGCCGCCGCTGCCTGCGCCAGACGCCTGCGGTGTGCGTCCACGGCGCTGTCGGCTTCCAGATTAACGGTCGAGAACATCATCAACGGCGCCAGTGCCAAATCCCGGCAGCGGAGGGCCAACGCAGCGGCCTCTCCCGGCGCCGCCCCCACATCCAACAAGGGTCTACGCTCGTGTTGCACACCCCAGGCAACATAGCTGTACCCCGCCGCACGAATCCCTGTCAGCGCCCGATGCAAAGGAAATGCCGAGTACGGCAACGTCATGCAAGCCAGCTGGAATCGCGTCGGTGCCGATTGTGCGCCGGCCAACGCGGTCGGCAGTGCCAGCAAATCCCGACGCCGCAGCCCCACGGCTATACCTTCTCCGGAACCACATATGGGCTCCGATAGTTCCGCTTCAACATCTGGTTTGCCTCCGAATCGCCCACGAACTTTTCCGCTTTCGGATCAAACGTCAACTGCCGCCCCAGCCGGTAGGAGATGTTGCCCATATGGGCCAGCCCCGAAGCCAGATGCGCCGTTTCCACCGGCCCGTTCTGGTCGGAAGTCTTCCGGCTCTGCACCGCCTTAATGAAGTTGGCGAAGTGGTCGCCACCAGCCTTCCGCGATGGACCCGGCTCCTTTTTCTGCCCCAGGAAAATGGCGTAGCGGTCGTAGTTGTAGACCACCAGATACCCTTCGGAACCATAGAAGATATTGCCCACCGAAGCCCCATGCTCGTCGTTCGTGCACCAATGCCGGACTTCGAACTGAATCATCTTCTGCTGGTCAGGATAATGGTAGAGCGACGTCTGCACCTCCGGCGTTTCCTTGTCGTCGTCCCACAAGAACTTCCCGCCCATCGACGTCACCTTCGCCGGGAACTGATCCACGCCCAGTCCCCACATACACATATCGGTCTCGTGAATCCCTTGATTGCCCACGTCGCCATTGCCGTACTCCCAATGCCAATGCCAGTTGTAGTGGACGTGACGTTCGGAGAACGGCCGCTCCTGGGCCGGCCCCTGCCAAAGGTCGTAGTTCAATTCCGCCGGCACCGCTGATGGCTGCTTCTTCCCGATACTCGGACGCCAGCGGTAGACCAACCCGCGTGACATGTAGACTTTGCCAATCGCGCCTTTACGCAGATGCTGCACAGCCTCCTGCAACGCTTCGCTCGAGCGCAGTTGCACGCCATGCTGCACAATTCGCTTGTACTTGTGCGCCGCCTCCACCATCTTGCGGCCTTCCCAGATACTGTGCGATCCGGGCTTCTCTACATACACGTCCTTCCCGGCTTGGCAGGCCCAGATCGCCGCCAGCGAGTGCCAATGGTTCGGCGTGGCGATGGAGACCGCGTCGATATCCTTTCGCTCAAATACTTTCCGCAGATCCTGTTCAATCGACACTTTTCGATTGAACCGCTTCTCGAACGCTGCCGCTGTGGCGCGCGCCACACGCAGGTCCGGATCGCACAAACACACCACTTCAGCCTCTGGAACATTACCGAATCCGGCGATATGATCCTTGCCGCGCCCATTCACACCCAGCACCGCGATGCGCACCTTGGAATTGGCCAGGACCGTCTTTTGCGACGCCACCGCCGCCGCTCCCGCGGCAATGAAAAATGTTCTGCGTGAGGACATGATTTAGCGGCAGAATACCACACCGCCAGCTACTGCCCGTTGGTCAAAAACTGCCACAAGATCGCGCACGAACGATTGTCAATTTCGTACCGAGGCATGAGGGGGGAGAACTGTACGCCCACCGCATCCACGCCGCTGCGAAGACTCGCGCAAAATGTCCCTTGGGAGTAGGCGCTGGCCGGTCCTCCGCGCCTCGGCGTCAACTTCGTCAACGCTGTTCCGCGCAGGCTCGGCACCACTGTCTTCCCTTCCCCGCCCCCTTCCCCAGCGCCTCCGTGGCAACCGCTGCAGCGAGCCGCTCTCGGGTCCAACCGGTCGGAGCCTACCGACGCCATCACCCCTCCACGCCCCTCAAACAGATCCCGCCCCGAAGCCACCTCGCCCACTTTGGCAGGGTTCGCGTCAGGCTGATTCGCATCGACGCGCAACGCCGCCGCCACGGCCGCCGCGCCGGGCAACTCCGTTGTCCGCGCCACGTACCGCCCCGAACTATCCACCAGGAACACTTGCAATGTATGCCCTGTAGGTGGCCCGGACTCCTGCCCGAACACAGCAAGCAAACCGGGCAGATCGGCAGCTTCCACGCGAAGCCCCATCCAACGCGGGCTCGCCGCAAAACTCTTGCGCCACTCCGCCAGCCGCTCCGCCGAATCGCGCTCCGGATTCACTGTAAACGAAACCAGTTGCGTCTCGGTATCGCCCAGCGCCTTATCCACCTTCCGGAACAAACTCCCCAGCAACGGACACGCCGTCTGGCAATCCACAAAGATGAACTGCACAGCGGTTCGTCGACCTTGAAACACCTCCCGCAATCGCAGGTGCGCCCCGTCATGCCGAGTCACGCCGATGTCCGGCAACTCCACAGGCCGCACCGGGCCAAACCCATGCCCCCCTTGCGCGGCGGCCATCAGGCCGCCAAGTGCAAGGGAACCGAAGAGGCGATGGAGTTGACGCATCATCGCGCGACGAAGACGCTCTGGATTTCAGCCGTTGTCAGCGCCGTGCCGAAGGCGCGAACATCGTCGATGCGGGCGTTGTTGCCGTCCGCACGATTGCCCGCCCACTTGGCATAGCCGAAAACCAGCGGCGAGGAATTCGCGAAACTCCCCGTCGGCGCCGCCACCTGTTTCTCCAGCACCCCGTTGACGTAGATGCGGACCTGCTGCGCCGTAGCATCGTAAACGCCGGCGATGTGGTACCAGGTGTTAGCGACTGGCTTCGTGGTGCTCTCCGCCCAATAGTCCGCAGAGGCAGTGGAGTCGCTGGGATACATATCCATGATGAACCCGCCGCTAGCCCAACCGCCAAGCTGCAGATAGAAGTTCGACACCTGCCCGCCTGACATGCTGACGAAGGTCTGCGTTCCCGAAGTATTCGCCAGGTTGACCCAGAGCGAAACAGTGAAGCTCTTCGTCGGATCAATCACCGGCCGTTGCGTCACAACACCGCCGACCGAGGCGTCCAACTGCAGCGACTGCCCGACCGTCCCAGCTCCCACCGTGAACGGACCGCTAACCACGCCGTTGTTCGCATTCCCCGAGGTATCGGCAGTCACACCACTAGTTACCGAATCCAGCGGCCATCGGCCCACAGGAACAGGCCCGCCACCGCCAGCCGGATTTACGGTGACAGCCACAGCGGCCGACGTCGTGGTGAGCCCGTTGCTACCGAATGCCTTCGCGGTGACGGAATACGTACCGGCCGCCACGTTCGCCCAGCTGAACGTGTAGGGTGTGGCAGTCGCCGATCCCAACAGCGTCGCGCCGTTATAGAACTCCACCTTCGTGATGGTCCCTTGCGTCGTCGTTGCCGTCGCCGAGATGGCCACCGTCGCCGGTGCCACAAAACTCGCCCCAGCAACCGGCGCTGTAACCGCAACCACCGGAGCTGCTGCCGCTGACACAACCACCGACACCGGCGCCGAAGTC
>CANIFK010000109.1 GCA_947466555.1 Acidobacteriota bacterium
ATGGTTGAGCGCTTCGGCGACGGTGACCGTTTGGAGCTTTTCTTTCGGCGTCTTGCGGAAGGGCCCGCCGCTGGCCGTGAGGATGAGCTTGGAGACGTCCTCGCGGCGGCCGGCGCGGAGGCACTGATGGGCGCCGTTGTGTTCGCTATCCACCGGGATCATCTGCGTGCCATGTTCCTTGACGGCGGCCATGACGAGGGCGCCTCCGGCGACGAGGGTCTCTTTATTGGCGAGGCCCACCGATTTTTTATGGACGATGGCTTCGTAGGTGGCTTCCAGGCCGGCGACGCCGACGATGGCCGACATGACGAAATCGACTTCCGGGGCAATGGAGACGGCGATGCGGGCCTTGGCGCCGTTGGCCAGTTCGGGCTTCTGGCCAGACTCATGGAGGCGGACGGCGAGTAAATCCTGAATTCGGGAATCGGCGACGACGACCACTTTGGGTTCGAACTCGCGAATCTGTTCGAGGAGGAGGTCGACGTTGGTGCCGGCGACGAGGGCGTAGATGCCGTAGGCGTCCCGATTGCGGCGAACCACGTCGAGAGTGCTGGTCCCAATGGACCCGGTAGAACCAAGAACAGTCAACGTGCGCATGCTTGCCGTACCCAAATCATATCATTGTCGCCGCTAGAAGAGATTCCTGCTAAGTCCTAGTGGGGACAGGAAAAGATCCCAGAGTTTGGGAGGAGTTCGTTAAGGTTCCTATTGGTCTAAATAGGAAACCCCGAAGGGCGCCAGGGAGGATGCTTCAGGGGTCTTTATGAGGTTAGTCTCGCTTTGGTGGGAGTTGCCTCCCTGGCTTAATTCCAATACTAATATATGATTTTTGGAAGTGCAAGCTTTTTCTGTGAAAAATAAGAGAAGAAGGACGCTTACGCGTCCTTCTTCTTCACTTCAACTCCGGTCATTCCTTCTAACACCTTGATAGTAGAGCAGATATCCTCATCGCCGTGGCCGGTGGCGATGGCGGCCTGGAACATCTGGTGGGTGAGGGAGGTGAGGGGGAGGGGCACGCCCAGGTCGCGACCGGACTCAAGCATGAGGCCGATGTCCTTGTGCATCCACTTTACGGAGAAGTTGGTGGTGAAGTCGCGGCGGAAGACGAAGGGGGCTTTGAAGGCGATGAGGCCGGACTTGGCGGCGGAGTTGTCGAGGATGTCGAGCATGAGGTCGGGGTCGACGCCCGCTTTGGTGGCGAGGACGAGCCCTTCGTTGAATGCTTGCAACAAGTTGGAGAGGATGAGGTTTTGCGTGAGCTTGGCGTGCATGCCGAGGCCGGGGCCGCCGCAGTAGTAAAGACGCTTGCCCATGGGCTCCAAAAGGGACTTAACTTGCTCAAAAACGTCCTTTTTACCGCCGATCATGAACGTTAAATTGCCACCTTCGGCACCGGGTTTGGAGCCGGTGCAGGGAGCATCGAGGAATTCGACACCCTTTTCGGCGCAGCGGAGAGCGGCGGATTTGGAGTAGGCGCAGGCGACGGTGGAGGCGTCGACGATGACGGTGCCGGGTTTGGCGGCTTCCATGAGGCCATCGGCGCCGAAGACGACCTGTTCGGACATGGCGGTATCGCCAACAATCAGGACGATGACGTCCGCTTTAGCTGCGACCTCTTTCGGGGTAGCGCAGGCGGTGGCGAGGCCGGGGAACTTAGCGGCCAGTTCTTCGGCTTTCGCGGAGGTGAAGCTCCAGAGGGCCACTTCGTGGCCGGCTTGCAACAAGTTGCGGGCCATGGGGTAACCCATGATGCCCAATCCCAAGAATCCTAGTTTCGCCATGACTCCGTCAGTCTATAACGGCGGCTTGGCGGGCAACAAGGGGATTAGTGGTGGACGGGGATTTTTGCCAGGAGTTTGAGGACCAGGAGGTCGGAGGCCTGGTAGGTGGTGGAGCCGATGTTGTTTATCTCGTCGTCACTTTGGGCGATGTGGGTTTTGACGAGATCGCGAAACCTGTCGATCGAGATCCCCAGCGCCTGGGCCGCTTCCGTCTCGGAGTAGAAGGACTTGGCACTGCGGGTGGAGAGGGTGGTGATTAGCATTTTGGGAATCCGATCTGGGGGATCTACTAGCGATTTTAGGGACAGTGCGTGGCTTACCCAATTGGTCTTATTCCTTAGAAGCCACTAAGCAATGTACTGACCTGAGCGTTTGGCGCTGGATGGGGGGATCGGCTGGAATCGAGGAGGGAAAAGACCTTAGAGGCGGCGCCCCCGTGAGGGGGGCGGGGAGTCCGCGCTGGTTGGGAGAAGTGAAATCTATGCGGGTAAGTTATTGGAATCTATTGGCTTGGAGGAATGTTTTGGCCTGGCGGCGGCACCGTAGTCCGCCGTTCTGATTTTGGTAGGATGGGGGGCATGAATCGGCGATGGGTGTTGGTGGCACGTCCTGAGGGGTTACCCAGGGCTACGGATTTTGCTTGGCAGGAAGAGGCTATTCCTACGCCTGGACCGGGGGAGGTGCTGGTTCGGAGCATCTATTTGTCGCTCGATCCGGCGATGCGGGGATGGATGTCGCACGACACCTATATTCCGGCCGTTGAGTTGGGCGCGGTGATGCGGGGCGGGGCCATTGGGGTTGTGGAGGCGTCGAACCATCCGGGGTTTGCGGTGGGCGACCAGGTGCAGGGGATGCTGGGGTGGCAGACGCATTGTGTGGTGGATGGCCGGGCGTTGTTGAAGTTGCCGGAGTTGCCGGTGCCGTTGGGGGCGCGGTTCGGGTTGTTGGGGCATATTGGGTTCACGGCTTATTTTGGGTTGTTGGACATTGGGGCGCCGAAGGAGGGGGAGACGCTGGTGGTCTCGGCCGCGGCGGGGGCGGTGGGATCGCTGGTGGGACAGATCGGGAAGTTGAAGGGCTGCCGGGTGGTGGGGATTGCGGGGTCCGACTCCAAGTGCGAATGGTTGACGAAGGACCTGGGGTTTGACGCGGCGATCAACTACAAGACTGAGAACCTGCACAAGGCGCTGAAGGCGCACTGTCCGAAGGGGATCGACGTCTATTTTGAGAACGTCGGTGGGAAGACGCTGGAGACGGTGTTGAACCACATGAATCTGTTTGGGCGGATTCCGGTGTGCGGGATGATTTCCGGGTACAACAACACGGAAGCGACGCCGGGGCCGAACAACCTGTTTCAACTGATTGTGAAGCGGCTGAAGATGCAGGGGTTCCTGGTGACCGACTATATGCCGCGGGCGACGGAGGCGGTGAAGGACCTTGTGGGCTGGTATGGCGCGGGCAAGCTGCAGTACCGGCTGGACATTACCGAGGGGTTGGAGAATGCGCCGACGGCGTTCCTGAAATTGTTCGATGGATCGAATCAGGGAAAGGTAGTCGTCCAAGCCGGTCCTGAGAATTGATAAGATCGGGCACATGCTGCCGTATGTGCTTTTGTTCATGTTGGGCGTGCTGCCGGTGATGGCGCAGGCGCAGGAAGATGGTCCTGCGTTCTTTGAGAAGAATGTCCGGCCGTTGCTGGCGTCCAAATGTTTGAGCTGCCATTCGGCGGCGAGCCAACCCATAATGGGCGGGCTGCGCCTGGACGCGCGGGAGCAGGTGTTGAAGGGCGGCGGGCGCGGGGCATCGGTGGTGGCGGGCAAGCCGGCGGAGAGTTTGTTGATGAAGGTGGTCATGCACGAGGCGGGGCCGTTGAAGATGCCGCCGGGGCCGAAGATGAAGGACGCCGAGATTGCGGTGCTGGCGCAGTGGATTCAGATGGGCGCGCCTTGGGGCGCGACGGCGGTGGTATCGCAGGCCAAGCAGGAGAAGTATTGGGCGTTTGTGCCGCCGGAGCGGCCGAGTGCGCCGGTGGTGAAAGATAAGACGTGGGTGCGTTCACCGATTGATGCGTTTGTGCTGGCGGAGTTGGAAAAGAAGGGGCTGGCGCCTGCGAAGGCGGCCGATAAGCGGACGCTGATCCGGCGGGCCACGTATGACCTGATCGGGCTGCCGCCATCGCCCGCGGAGGTGAAGGCGTTCCTGGACGATTCGTCGCCCGATGCGTTTGCGAAGGTGGTGGACCGGTTGCTCGCCTCTCCGCGGTATGGAGAGCGCTGGGGACGGCACTGGATGGACGTGGCGCGGTATGCCGATTCCAATGGGTTGGACGAGAACCTTGTTTATAAGAACGCGTTCCGGTATCGGGATTACGTGATTCAGGCGTTCAATCAGGACAAGCCGTTTGACCAGTTTCTAACCGAGCAGTTGGCCGGGGACTTGCTGCCCACCAACGATTTGAAGACGCAGATTGAGCGGTGGACGGCCACCGGATTCCTGACGCTGGGCGCGAAGATGCTGGCGGAAGACGATCCGATGAAGATGGAAATGGACATCGTGGACGAGCAGTTGGACACGACGGTACGCGCGTTTATGGGCCTGACGATTGGCTGCGCACGTTGCCACAATCACAAGTTCGATCCGATTCCGCACGCCGATTATTATTCGATGGCGGGGATCTTCAAGAGCTCGAAGACGATGGAGCATTTCAAGGTCGTGGCGAAGTGGCACGAGTTCGTGCTGGCGCCGAAGGAAGACCGGGATAAGCTGGCGGCGCATGAGGCGCGGGTGGAAGCTAAGAAGAAAGAGATCGGGAAGATCACCAAGCGTGAGAACGATGCGCTGGCGACGGCGGCGAAGAAGCGCGTGGGCGCGTATCTGCTGGCCGCGGCGCGGGTGAAGCACGACGAGGAGATTCGCGTGGCTCCGGTGGAGTCTGCGCCGGGAGCGATTGAGCGTGCGGCTTCGAGCTTCGATAACGGGAACGTGCCGCGCGAATTGCAGAAGAAGAAATCGAATGTTCCTAAGGATGCGAAGGGCCCGTACTTTGCGGAGTACAAGATTGAAGTGCCGGCGGCGGGCGAGTATCAAGTGGACGTGTTGGACGAAGAGAAGGGCGCCGGGACGGCGGACGTTTGGGTGAACGGCGTGTGGATGAAGCGCGGGGCGGACCCGGTGCAGAACCGGGAGGCGTCGCCGGAAGCGGGCGGGTGGAGCTATGTCGCCATCGTGCCGCTGCAGAAGGGCGTGAACACGTTGCGGCTGGAGCATGCGTCGCGGTTCCCGTATTTTGTGAAGCTGCTGGTTTCGAAGAATACGCTGGCGGTGACGCCGAAGACGGTGGTGCAGATTGCCACGCAATTTGGCGTGAATCCGGGCTTTTTGGAACAGATGGTGGATTATTTGAAGCGCTCGGATGGCGCGGTGGCGTCGCCGTTGTATGCGTGGGAAATCCTGGGCACGGGCGGGAAAATGGCCGATTGGAAGTCGCCGGCGGCGAAGCTGTTTGAAGGTTTTTCGGCGGCGAATCCCGAGGCGTTGGCGGCCAAGTACGAAACGCTGTTTTTGCAGGCGCAGGAGAAGGGCAAGGACAATACGGATCCTGGCTTGAAGGCGCTGCACGAGCTATTGGTTGAGAAGTTCGGCCCGTTCCGCGCGCCGGAGAATGCGCGTCGTTACTACGCGGCGGCGGTGCGGACGGAGCTGGCTGGGTTGGACAAAGAAGCGAAGGATTTGGAAGCGGCGACGCCGGATTATCCTCGCGCGATGGGCGTGAAGGAAGGCGAGAAGATCGACGACCTGGCGATTCACCTGCGCGGCAGCCATTGGACGCTGGGCGAGAAGGTGCCGCGGCGGTTCCTGTCGGCGCTGGGTGGCGATAAGGTCACCATTCCCGAGGGGCATAGTGGACGGTTGGAGCTGGCGCAATGGATGACGAAAGCGGACCATCCGCTGACGGCGCGCGTGATTTCGAACCGGCTGTGGCGCTGGCATTTCGGCAAGGGCATTGTGCCGACGGTGGATAATTTCGGCCGTTTGGGCGAGAAACCGACGAATCAGCCGCTGCTCGATTGGCTGGCGGTGGAGATGGTGAAGAACGGCTGGAGCATGAAGCAGATGCACCGGACGATGATGTTGACGAGCACTTATCAGATGTCGAGCGAGTTCAACGCGAAGGCCGTGGAGACGGATCCGGACAACATTTCGTTGTGGCGGATGAACCGGCGGCGGTTGGAGGCGGAGTTGATCCGGGATGGGATTATGGAGGTCTCCGGCGGGTTGAAGAAAGATTACGCCGGCGGCACCATTCTGAACTACAAGGACCGGCAGTATGTGGCCAATACCTCCAAGGGCGGCGATGTGGACTACGACCGGCCGATCCGGGCTGTGTATGTGCCGGTGGTGCGGAGTTCGATGTACGCGCTGTTTTCGGCGTTCGACCTGCCGGATTCGGCGGTATCGAACGGGGACCGGGACGCGAGCGTGGTGGCTCCGCAGGCGCTGTTCATGATGAACGGATCGGTGATGCTGAAGCATTCGAAGATCATGGCGCAGGGGCTGTTGGCGCGGGCGGATCTGGACGACGCCGGGCGCGTGCGGGAGGCCTATGAACGGGCGCTTTCGCGGCCCGCGACGGCGGGCGAAGTGGACCAGGCATTGAGCTTTGTGGCGAAGATGCAGGGCGAGTGGAAGGGCGACCGGTTGAGCGCGTGGCAGAGTTTCTGCAAATCGCTGATCGCGTCGAACGAGTTCATTTACATTAACTAGTAGAGGCACCAACCATGAACCGGCATTGGAATTCCTATTTGAACAAGACGCTGTCGCGGCGGGAGCTGCTGCAGGTGTCGAGCGCGGGCTTCGGCGGATTGGCGCTGGCTGGGATGTTGGGCCAGGAGCAGGCGCAGGCGGCGGGCGTGTCGCCATTGGCGGTGAAGGCGCCGCACTTCCCGGCGAAGGCCAAGCGCGTGATTTTCCTGTTCATGCATGGCGGGCCGTCGCAGGTGGACACGTTTGACTACAAGCCGCTGTTGAAGCGCGACCACGGGAAGCCGCTGCCGTTCCAGGCGCGGAAGGTGGTGTCGGCGGAGACGTTTAATTTGCTGCAGTCGCCGTGGTCGTTTAAGCAGTACGGGCAGAGCGGGGCGTGGGTCTCTGAGCTGTTCCCGGAGACGGCGAAGATGGTGGACGATTTGTGTTTCATCAAGTCGATGTGGGGTTCGAATTCGCGGCACGGCGGGGCGCTGTTGGAGCTGCATACGGGTTCCGATACGTTCGTGCGGCCGAGCATGGGTTCGTGGATCACCTATGGGCTGGGTAGCGAGAACCAGAACATGCCGGGCTACATTACGATTTGCCCGTCGCAGAGCCACGGTGGGGCGAACAATTTCGGGTCGGCGTTTTTGCCGGCGCCGTATGCGGGGACGGCGATTGGGTCCGTCGGCATTCCGGCGAAAGATGCGAAGATTCCGTTCATTCAGAATGAGACGCCGCGGGAGATTCAACGGAAAGAGATCGATTACAGCCAGGCGTTGAACCGGAAGCAGTTGGAGATGACGGGGCCGGACCGGGCGCTGGAGGGGCGGATTGAGTCCTTCGAACTGGCGTTCCGGATGCAGACCGAGGCGCCGGATTTGCAGGATTTGAGCAATGAATCCGAGGCGACGCGGAAGCTGTATGGGCTGGATAATCCGATCACGGAAGACTTCGGGCGGCAGTGTTTGATGGCGCGGCGTTTTTCGGAGAAGGGCGTGCGGTTTGTGCAGGTGAGCCACACGTATAAGTGGGACCAGCACGAGCGGTTGAAGCGGGACCACGAGCAGAACGCGCGGGAAGTGGATCTGCCGATTGCGGGGTTGTTGAAAGATTTGAAATCGCGCGGATTATTGGAAGATACGCTGGTTTTATGGGGTGGAGAGTTTGGCCGGACGCCGACGGCGCAGGGGTCCGATGGGCGCGATCATAACCCGGAGGCATTCACGATGTGGATGGCTGGCGGTGGTGTGAAGCCGGGGTTGTCGTATGGTTCCACGGATGATTATGGGTACTATTCCGTGGTCGATCGGGTGCATTTCCATGACCTGCATGCGACGATGCTGCACCTGTTGGGGATGGACCATTTGAAGCTGACGTTCCGGCAGGCGGGGCGTGATTTCCGGTTGACGGATGTGCACGGGAATGTGGTGAAGGGGTTGATGGCTTAGGGTTGGGTGGAGCTGCTCGTGGAAAATTTGTACCACCGGTGGCCCTATTTTGATTTACGGACGGCGACCCCGGAGGAACTGCGGGGAGCCGTGGAGTTGGCAGGGGTGCGGTTGCACCATGTGCGATCAAGGGACCTGCCATTGTTGGTGTCGCTGGGGTTCCCGCATGTGCGAGCTTTGAGCTTGAGGCACTTGCATATGGAGGATCTGCAGGTGCTAGCGGGGTTTCCGCACTTGGAGGACCTGGAGGTTTGGCAGAGCGAGGACGTTTAATCGCTGGCTGGATTGGAGCGGGTGCGCGGTTTACGAAGCCTCAGCCTCTTCGAGCTTGGGATATTGCCGACGTTGGAGCCAATTGCGGCACTTTCGCATTTGGAAGAACTGCTCCTGGCTGGGGGTGTCTGGAAACACCAGAAGCTAGCGTGTGATCTTGGCCC
This sequence comes from Acidobacteriota bacterium, assembly GCA_947466555.1. Classification (GTDB taxonomy): domain Bacteria; phylum Acidobacteriota; class Terriglobia; order Bryobacterales; family Bryobacteraceae. The sequence goes on from CANIFK010000109.1 coordinate 8,416, forward strand.
TCTGGCGGAACTGCGGGAGTTGAAGAAACTGGCTCTTCATAACGTGCGGGGTGCGACGGATTTTGGGCCGCTGTTGGGGTTCAACCGGCTTGTGTGGCTGGATGTGGCGACGGCGCTATTCCCGGTGGAGGAGGTAGCACGGCTTGCGAAGCGGTATCCGTTCTGGGCGAAGCAACGGCCGTGGCTGCGGAGCCATGATTATGCCGAGACGAAGTGTGAGCGGTGCGGTGGGGGGCAGGTGTTGTTGCTTTTACGGCGGAAGAAGGCGGTGTGGTGTCCGAGTTGCGACACGGCAAGGCTGCAGAAGACCCTGCAGGCGTTTGAGGCGCTATTCGAGGAGAGGGGTTAGCCGGAAGGAATGTTGCAGGGCGTGGAACACGTGTAGGGTCTGGGGAGGGGCGGGGTACGGTGTGTCGAGGACGATTTCGTAGACGATCTCGGGCGAGGCTGGGCGGAGGGCGATTATAGAGCGACGTTCGCGTTCGGGGGCGGATTTGGTTGCGCGGTAACGGATGTTGGTTTCAATGGCTGGGAGGCCGGCGAGTTTGGTGCTTTGGTAGACGGGCGGGGCGATCTGTTTGTCGGCCTCGACGTGGGCTTCGGCGGCGTGGCGGGCGGTGGGGAAGAACTGTGCGTTGTAGGAGCCGTCGACGGAGATGTGGGCGCCGGAGCTGAGATCGATTGTGAAGCCGTGTTGCGGGGCGGGTGGTGGCGTTCTCAGGCCGGTATGGCCGGGCGGGACGGTGACGCGGTAGGCGTAGCCGAATTTGTTCTCGTAGATGCCTTGGAAAGGGATGCCTTCCGGTTGTTGGGCGAGCAGGGTGAAGGTGAAGAGGGCCAGGACCTTCATTGTGGTTCGGGTGTGTTTGTCAGCTTCGCCAGGGCGCGGCGGGCGGCTTGGCGGACGGATTCATTGTCACTGTTCAGGTTGGCGGTGATGGCGGGTAGGGCCGCTGTGGCGCTGGGGATGTTGCCGAGCGCGGCGATGGCGCTGGCCTTGCCCGCGCTCGACTGGGACCACGCGATTTCGGTGAGAGCTGGAATAGCGGCGGGGTCCTTGATTCGGCTAAGTTCCCCGGCCAGTACACCACTGGGCCAGTTGGGCGGTTCTTTTTCCAGTACTCCGCGGACGGTGGGAATGACCGAGATGTCGCCGGTGCAGAGCGCGGCGTAGGCAGCCCAGACTGTTTCGTCTGGCTCGCCGCGCGCGATTACGTGGTGGAGCGCTGGGCGAGAACTCGGCAAGTGTAGGTTGGCGAGACGCTGGAGGCTGAGTATACGGTACTTCGGATCGGGGCTTGAGAGGCCGGCGGTGAAGTCGGCCTCGAGTTGGGTGATGGGGTCCGGGTGGACCGGGCCGAGTTGGGGTGCGACTTTGAAGGCTCCGTAGCAGTCGTCGATAAGTTCGAGGGCGCCGTCGCGCTCCTTGGCGAGGATGAGCCAGTGGGTGCCGGGCGGGAAAACGAAGCAGTTGTGGCCATTGATCATCCGCAGCCCCCCTTGCATTGCGAAACGGAGCTCGACGGCGGGTGGCGGCGTGCCGCGATACCAACGAGTGACCCGGAGGCGCGCGGTGGCTACGTACGGTTCAAGGAAGCGTGGCGGTGGGGACACCGATAGGATTTCGGCGCGGAGGAGGATCGGTGCCTTGGGCAGGTAAGTGTTGAGGTCGAGTTGCTCCGGCGCCATCTGTAGGCGTGCCCAGAGGGCGAGGGAGGCGAGAACCGGAAGTGCGCAAAGGAACCGCATGTTACTCTGACCTGCATATTAGCAGGAGGCGCGGATGACACGGGCGGAGTTTTTGCGGGCCATTGGCGCGGGGCTGGCGCTGCGGCCGCGGCGGCCGAATGTGCTGTTTATCGCCGTTGATGACTTGCGGCCGGAGTTGGGCGTGTATGGCGCCGGGCATGTGAAGAGTCCGCACATTGATGCGCTGGGGCGGAGTGGGACGGTGTTTACCCGCGCCTATTGTCAGCAGGCGCTTTGCAATCCGTCGCGGGCGAGCATGTTGACCGGACTTCGTCCCGACACGCTGCGCGTTTGGAACCTGCAGACCGATTTCCGCACCACGCGGCCGGAGGCGGTGACGCTGCCGCAGCGGTTGAAACAGAACGGCTATCACGCGGTGAATGTGGGAAAGCTGTTCCACAACATCTTCCCCGATCCGGTTTCGTATAGTGAGCCGGACTTGCGCATTCCGGGCTATCCGTTTGATCCGGACGCGGTGTACCGCAGTGCCTCGGAGGTGGCGGCGCTGGAGGCGCGAAAGAAGCAGATTACGGCCGCTGGGAACCAGGCGCGGCATATCGATCAATACGGCGAATGGTATCTGAAGAACAACGCCACCGAGGCGCCGGACGTGCCCGACAATGCCTACTTCGATGGGGCGCAGACGGATGCGGCGATCGCTAAATTGGCGGCGCTGCAGAAGGCGGGGACTCCCTTCTTTTTTGGCGTTGGGTATTACCGGCCGCACCTGCCGTTCAACGCGCCGAAGAAGTATTGGGACCTGTATGACCGAGACAAGATCCCGCTGGCGCCCGATCCCTTCTTGCCTGACGGCGCGGCGCCGATGGG
>CANIFK010000110.1 GCA_947466555.1 Acidobacteriota bacterium
CGGCGCCCAGTGTTTACCCATCTGTCGCGCGGCAAATTAGAAAACTAAATCGGAGAAAGTCATGTCGAAATTGTCTTCCATCGCTGCCGCGATCGCTATGGCCGTCGTGTCCCTGCACGCCCAACCGGCCCTTCATCTCACCATCGTCAGCCACAACGAAGAGTCCAGCTGGCGCCAGAACGATTACCTCAACAACCAGCGTTTTTACCTGGAAAACCGCGAACTCGTCCGTCAACTCGCCGTCGCCATCAAAGCCAAAAACGCCTCCTGGAACTTCCAGTCGGATTGGAACTTCCTGCTCGCCGTCGAAAAGTACGACACCCCGCAAGTCACCGCCTCCACCAACAACAAAAACATCCTCCGCTGGCTCGTCGAAGACATGGGCTTCGAGGTCAATCCCCACGCCCACGAATCAACCTACAACTATGCCGACATCGCCTACCTCCACGAACGCGTCGCCCGCGTCGCCACCCCCACCGTCGTCGGCGGCTTTCTCTACTACCCCGTCGAAAATCCGCAGGGCTGGGAGCAACATATCAACGGCACCGCCGGTCGAAAATTCCCCAGCTATTTCTGGAAGCCCAACATCCTCTGGGGCGCCGCCACCGGCAATCATCAGGGTGCCGACGAAGAGTCCTACGGCATCTGGCGGCCGAAAGACAACGCCAACTTCACCACCCACTCCGACGCCCAACGCCTCATCTACATCGGCTCCGGCTGCAAGAGCGATTTTGAGGAGACCGGACCCGCCGGAATCGACGCCTTCCTGAACGCGTCGAACCTCGATCCCAACGGCTTCTACACAGCCAACTACATGATCAACCAGGGCCGCCTCAGCGCCGAAACCATCACCCGCGTGACAGCCGAACTCACCCGCCTCTCCGCCAACTCCCGCATCATCTGGAGCCCCCTATCGCAGACCGTCGCCCAGTGGCAGGCCAACGGCGCCCAACCATTCCGCGCCCCCTGCGCTACCGTGGCCCCGTAGACCCGCGTACAATGTGAGATAAGGGGAAAGGCTAAAAATGCCATTCCCCTGTCTCACTATGGTCCTGAACGGGGAACTGCTCAATGAGGTGTACGACGAACTCCATCGTCTCGCCTCCTCGTTCCTGCGCAACGAACGGCCCAACCACACCCTCCAGCCCTCCGCGCTCATCAACGAAGCCTACATCCGGCTGATGACGCACCGCACCCACGCCGCCGTCGATCGCCATCACTTCCTCCGCCTCGCCGCCCGCGCCATGCGCCACGTGCTCATCGACTACGGCCGCCGCCACCGCGCCGCCAAACGCGACGCCGCCCTCCTCCTCATCACCGATTCCCCCTCCGCCCCCCAGGCCGCCGAACCCGAAGATTATCTAACCATCCACGACGCCCTCACCAAGCTCGAACTCGTCGATCCCCAACTCGCCAACGTCGTCGAACTCCGCTTCTTCGGCGGCCTCTCCGTCGAAGAAACCGCCGAGGTCCTCGAAGTCTCCGAAACCACCGTCAAGCGCGAATGGGCAGTCGCCCGCGCCTGGCTCCGCTCCGAACTCGAAGGCCCCGAAGACGGCGACGACGCATGAGCCCCCAAACCTGGCAGCGCGTCAAATCCCTCTACGCCTCCGCCCTCGAGCTCCCCACCGACCGCCGCGCCGACTACCTCCGCCAACAGGCCGCCGAAGAACCCAAAGTCCTCACCGAAGCCCTCCGCCTCCTCCGCCACGAAGACTCCCCCTCCGCCCGCCTCGACGCGCTCCAAGTCCCCGCCGGCCTGCTAACCAAGGAGCGCCGCGGCTCCCTCCTCCCCGGTGAACGCCTCAACGATCGCTACGAAATCCGCCGCTTCATCGCCCAGGGCGGCTTCGGCGAAGTCTACGAAGCCGACGACCTCGAAAAAGGCGAACGCATCGCCGTCAAACTCTTCCGCCCCGAATTCGCCACGGCCGATCACATGACCTGGCTTCGCCGCGAAGTCCAGATGGCCCGTAAGGTCCAACACCCTAACATCTGCCGCGTCTTCGACTTCGTCCAAACCCCTCGCGCCGCCTTCCTCACCATGGAACTGCTCGATGGCGAAACCCTCGCCAGCTACATCCGCCGCGAAGGCGCCCTCTCCGAACGCCGCGCCCTCCCGCTAGTCCGCCAAATCGTTGCCGCCCTCTCCGCCGCCCATGCCAATGGCGTCATCCATCGCGACCTCAAGCCCGGCAACATCATGCTCGTCCCCCGCCCCGACGGCCCCCTCCGTGTCGTCGTCACCGACTTCGGCCTCGCCCGCCAGTCATCGGACGACCGCCGCACCACCGTCGCCGCCCAGTCCTCCACCGCCGCCTTCGGCACCCCCGCCTACATGGCGCCCGAACAGATCTACGGCCGCCCCCCCGGCCCCGCGGCAGATATCTATTCCCTAGGCGTCGTCCTCCACGAACTCCTCACCGGCGAACTCCCCTTCGCCAACGATTCCCCACTCGCCCTCGCCGTCCGCAAAACCCGCGAAACGCCCAACTCCCCCATCCAGCTCGCCCCCACCCTCCGCCCCACCTGGGAACGCTGCATCCTCCGTTGCCTCGCCCCCAAGCCCGAGGAACGCTTCGCCGACGTCCGCGAAGTCCTGACGTTTCTCGACTCCCGCTCCTCCACCATCGTCGCCTGGAAACTCGCCCGCCGCGCCCTCCGCCGCACCCGCACCCGCGCCTGGCTCGCCGCCGCCGCGGCCCTCGCCCTCGCCCTCTTCGCCTGGTCCGTCTGGCCCGCCTTCCCCTCCCCGGCCGATACCGCCCAGTGGGAACGCGGCCTCTTCAGCCTCCACGCCGGCGAACCCCTCCTCGCCATCCAGGCCTGGGACAAGGGCCCTGTCACCGTCCCCCGCACCCACACCGATCTCGCCCTCGCCTGGCATCAGCTCAAACTCCCCGCCCGCGCCCGCCACCACCTCGCCCAAGCCCCCCGGTTCTTCGCCAACGCAAGCGACCGCGCCTACCGCCAGGCCGTCGACGCCCTCTTGAACGGCGACCCCAAAACAGCCAAACAGCTCCTCGAGGCCCGCGCCAAGTCGGACCCCGTCAACGGCCTCCTCCTCGCCGATCTCGCCTACATCGAAACCATCGCCGCCGGCCGCCCCAGCCCCCGCTGGACCGAAGTCACCAAGCTCCGCAACGATCATCCCGGCGCCTACATCCAACTGGCATCGATCCACAACGCCGACGCCAATGAACCCGCCGCCGAACGCGCCTACCTCGCCGCTGAAACCTACGCCCAGGCCCACGCCCAGCCCGAGCTCGTCCGCGCCATCGCCAGCCGCCGCGGCCTCTTCCGCCTCGCCTCCGGCCACCCCGAGGCTGCCCGTAACGATCTCGCCGCCGTCACCGGCCAGGCCATCCCCGATACCGGCACCGGCCCCTGCGAACACAAGCTCCTTCTCCAGTCCGGTATCAATGACGATTTCGCCCAGCCCCCGGAAGCGCCCGCCTTCGCCAGTCCCCGCTTCAAACTCATGTCTAACTTCGCCAATCGCGCCGATACTGGCAAATTCGACCAGGGCCTCCTCGATACCCAAATCGCCGTCTCCTTCCCCCTCCCGCCCGTCCGCATCTGCTCCGGCCAGCTGTTCGTCACCATGCGCCGCAATCCGGCCGTCGGCGGCTCGGAAAACGACTACCTCCTCGTCGGTGCCGCCCCCTTCGACGCCACCGGCGTCCCCACCCTGCAGCACTCCCTCTGGGCCGGCTACCGCGATAGCTTCAAGGGCACCATCACTCTCGACCTCGGCGCCGACATCTTCGCCAACGTCCAACGCGCCTACGCGGGACAACCCCAAACCTACCTCGACCTCTACGCCTCCGATGACACTGAATTCGATTACGTTACTCTGCTTATCGTGTATTAGCGCCGTGGCCCTCGCCCAGCCCTGCGCCCCCGCGCCCAAAAATATGAGCGCCTGGTTCTCCTTCGATGAGCCCATGTTCAACGGCGCCAACCGCATCCCCGGCATGGTCGGCCACGCCCTCCACTTCGATGGCAAAGAGTCGTTCTTCGAAATCCCCGCCGCCACCCCCGGCCTAAACGCCGGTGAAGAAAACTTCTCCGTCGAAGTCTGGATCCGCACCACGAACGCCAAATCCGTCCGCAACATCATCGACAAACGCGACCTCAACGCCCGCGGCTGGCTTATCTATATCCGCTCCGGCAGCCCCGGCTTTCAAGTCGTGAACGGCCCCGAAATCACCGACGCCATCGCCACCACCGCCAACATCGCCGACGGTCGCTGGCACCACGTCGTCGGCGTCGCCAAGCGCCTCCCCCAGCAAGCCCCCATGGTCTACGTCGACGGCCAGTTCCGCGTCCAGTCCGGCCGCACCGTCACCCTCAACGACATCAGCAACGACGCCCCCGTCTGGATCGCCCGCCACCACGCCAACGTCTACGTCAAACGCGACAACATCTACTTCGATGGCGACGTCGACGAACTGTCCTTCTACCGCCGCGCCCTCACCCCAGCCGAGATCGCCGGCCTCTACAAAGCCGGCCGCGCCGGCAAATGCCGCAGATAAATTTGGGCCCTTTTTTCTCTTCCTTCCGCCTTTGATCAGGCAGGTACAACTGTGTGCCTCGTTACAAACTCGGAGGATATTTTGAAAAAACTACATGCGCTGCTGCTGGCAGCCGTCGCTTCTTGCACCATCTCAGCTGCACCCATCCGCACTCTCAGCGGTCTGACCAACGTCACCTTTTACGAAGTAACCAGCTCCGTAAATTCCTTCCTTTTCGCGCCCAATTCCGTCGGCCTCACCACCCGCGCCGCGGACCCGCTCAATAACATCAACGCGGATTTCGTCGGCGCTCCCACCGAAAACTACGACGTCTTCTTCTCCGATGCCAATGGCGCCCTCAACATCGACGGCAGCTTCATCACCATCGAAGGTGTCTATGGCGCTGGCGGTTCCGGCTTCAACATCGGCGAAGTCCAGTTGAACTTCAACAACGGCAGCCCCAGCCTCTTCGCCAACTCCATCGCCAGCTCCGCCCCCGGCGCCACCAACTACATCGCCGCCAACCTCAACAACATCCTCGACGGCAACACCGCCACCTCCACCGCCATGGGGCAGAACGGCGCCAATCAACGCATGCGCGTCACCGTCGGCTTCGCCGATCCCGCCCCCCCCACCAACGGCGTCCCCGAACCCTCCACCTGGATGCTCGGCCTCGCCGGTCTCGGCGGTGTTTTCGCCATGCGCCGCCGCCAATAAAGGGACAATAGAAGGCGGGAGAAGTTTTCCGCCTTGGGCATTGCACAGGATTTTGTACTCATCATCGTAGCCGGCCTGTTCGGCGCGATTCTCGCCCACGCGCTTCGCCTGCCCCTCCTGGTCGGCTATGTCGCCGCCGGCATCTTCGTCGGGCCCTTCACCGCCGGCCCCACGGTCGTACAAATCCACGACATAGAAACCCTCGCCGAAATCGGCGTGGCTCTGCTATTGTTCTCGCTCGGGCTGGAGATCTCCTTCAAGGATCTCCAGCCCGTTCGTCGTATCGCCCTCCTTGGCGGCCCGCTCCAAGTCGCCCTCACCGTCGCCGCCGGCTCGCTCGGCGCAAAATACCTCCTCGCCATCCCCACAACGGAAGCCATCTGGCTCGGCGCCATGATCTCCGTCTCCAGCACCATGGTCGTGCTCAAAACGCTCTCCGCCGCCGGCCTCACCACCACCCTCGCCAGCCGCGTCATGATCGGCCTCCTCGTCGTCCAGGATCTCGCCGTCATCCCCATGCTCATCGTCCTCCCCCAACTCGGCGGCCCCCCGGAAACCATCCTCCCCTCCCTCGCCAAATCCCTCGCCCTCTCCGCCCTCGTCCTCGCTGTCATCCACGTCGCCGGCACCCGCCTCCTCCCCGGCTTTCTCAAATTCATCAACGAATGGGGCTCCCCCGAACTCTTCCTCGTCTCCGTCGTCTCCATCGGCGTCGGCATCGGCTACGCCACCCACTTGGCCGGCATGTCCTTCGCCCTCGGCGCCTTCGTCGCCGGCATCATTCTCTCGGAGTCCGAATTCAGCCACCAGGCCCTCACCACCATCGAACCCCTCCGCGACATCTTCGGCCTCCTCTTCTTCGTCTCCGTCGGCATGCTCTTCGACCCCGCCTTCGCCCTCGCCAACGGCCTCAAAATCGCCCTCACCGTCGCCGCCATCTTCGCCGGCAAAGCCCTCATCACCGGCTCCATCGCCCGCGCCTTCGGCTACGTCAACATGGCCCCCTGGATCATCGGCCTCGGTCTCTCCCAAATCGGCGAATTCTCGTTCGTACTCGCCCGCACCAGCTTCACCGCCAAACTCATCTCGACGGACACCTACAACCTCGCCATCACCGCCACAGTCCTAACCATGGCCCTCACCCCCCTCGTCTCCGCCGCCGCCCTCCCCCTCGGCCGCCGCTTCCGCGCGTAAACTGGACCCATGCCCGACTCGCTCGTCCTCTCCACCCAAATCGAAGCCGCACCGGAGACCATCTACAGTTTCCTCTCCACCCGCCCCCTCCTGCAAAAGTGGATGGGCCCCGCCGCCGCCAACTGCGCCCCGAAGGAGGCCATCCCCGGCTCCCGCGCCACGTTCGAATGGACCGCCACCACCCCGCCCACAGCAGTAACCATCTCCATCCTCCCCGGCCCGACCGTCGAACTCCGTCACGACGGCCTAACCCAAGCCCAGCAGAACGACCTCACCCCCGGCTGGCAATACTGTCTCTCCCAACTCAAAACGGCGGCCATCAACGTCGGCTACACCGAAGCCATCCCCGCTGCCGTCGATAACTACATCCGCGCCTGGAACGAATCGGACGCCGCCACAAGAGCCGAACTCCTATCCAACTGCTGGGAAGAAGAAGCGGTATTCCAGGACGCCATGGGCTCCGCCGCCGGCCGAACAGCGCTCGAAAACTACATAGCCCACGCCCAACAATTCGTCCCCGGCTTCCAACTCGAACTCGCCGCCCCGCCCGAGCACTGCAACAACTACTACCGCTTCACCTGGATCATCCGCAAGCCCGACGGCGCCGTCATGGCCCGAGGAACCAACTTCGGCCAACTATCCCCCAAAGGCCGCTTCCAATCCGCCGTCGGCTTCTGGGACAAAGCCTAGCCCCCAACCAACCCATGCCCCATCAGCACCAAAACCCGTCCCGCCAGGGTGCGCCATCCCGGACCAATAAAGCGGTCCGCCCTCAGCCCCAAACCCCACACCGGGCATCACTCCGAACGACCACGCAAACCCGTCCCCACCCCAACACCCCCAACGCCATCCCAGCCCATCAGACACACCAGGCATCGCCCCGATCGGCCACACGCACTCGTCCCCACCTCAAAGCCCCCAGCCTCACCCCGCATCACCAACTCCGTGCCCCGGACCCAACCAACCAGGACCGCAGAACCCCAACAAATCGCCACCCAAAAACAACCCAAGCCCCCCAATGATCGTCGAACTCCAACACCTCGCCACCTGCATCGAAAAACGCGTCGCCAAAGTCCTCGCCCCCCTCGGCATCACCCCCTGGCAACTCGAAGTCCTCGACGCCCTCCAACACGCCCCCCGCGCCGGCCTCCAAGCCAATCAACTCATCCCCGCCGCCTTCCTCAGCCCCGCCGCCATGACCAACCGCCTCGATCACCTCCAAGCCGCCGGCTGGATCCAACGCCTCCCCAACAAAACCGACCGCCGCGCCACCCAAATCCGTCTCACCCCCGCCGGCCGCGCCATCGCCACCCGCGCCCGCAAAGCCCGCGCCGCCGCCATCGATCTCGCCCTCGCCCCCCTCTCCCCCGCCGAACGCGAAGCCCTCTCCGCCTCCGTTCACAAATTACTCGCCAGTCTCTGTGAATCCCGCTGCCCCGTGCTAGCATCAGATAGTTCGACGTCGAATGATTGACGTGTAAAGGATTATCCATGAGCTCCCTCTTCACCCCCACCGCCGCCGGCGCCATCCACCTGCCCAACCGCATCGTCATGGCCCCCATGACCCGCTCCCGCGCCGTCCAGAACGCCGCCCCCAACGCCCTCGTCGAAGAGTATTACGCCCAGCGCGCCTCCGCCGGCCTCATCCTCACCGAAGGCGTCGCGACATCCGACAATGGCCTCGGCTACGCCCGCACCCCCTCCATCCACACCCCAGAACAGATCGAAGCCTGGTCCCGCGTCGTCAATGCCGTCCACGCCAAGGGCGGCCGCATCGCCGTCCAGCTCATGCACGTCGGCCGCATCGCCCACCCCGCCAATAAGGCCGCCGAAGCCCGCACCGTCGCCCCCTCCGCCATCGCCGCCAAAGGCGCCATGTGGACCGACGCCCAGGGCATGCAGCCCATGCCCACCCCCGAAGCGCTCTCGACCGCCGAAGTCCGCGCCGTGGTCGACGAGTTCGCCCAGGCCGCCCGCAACGCCAAAGCCGCCGGCTTCGACGGCATCGAACTCCACTCCGCCAACGGCTATCTCCCCAATCAGTTCCTCTCCCCCAACTCGAACCAGCGCACCGACGAATACGGCGGTTCCCCCGAAAACCGCATCCGCTTCGTCCTCGAAGTCATCGACGCCATGACCGCCGCCTGGGAACCCGGCCGCATCGGCATCCGCCTCTCCCCCGCCGGCACGTTCAACGACATCAACGATCCCGACGCCAACATCACCTACCCCCTCCTCGCCACCGAACTCGCCAAGCGCAATCTCGCCTGGGTCCACATCGTCAAGCCCAACACCCCCAACTTCACCGAATGGGCCGCCATCCGCGCCAACTTCCCCGGCACCCTCATCGTCAACCTCGGACTCACCAAGGAAACCGGCGAAAAACTGATCGATAGCAAGGAAGCCGACCTCGTCTCCTACGGCAGCCTCTACATTTCCAACCCCGATCTCCCCGAGCGTTTCCAATCGAACGCCCCCCTCGCCGCCCCGGACCCGGCCACTTTCTACACGCCCGGCCCCGAAGGCTACACCACCTACCCCGCCCTCACCTAACGAACCGACGAACTACATCCAAGAATCGCTCCCCTGGCCGGTACAGAAGCGCTGCCTCCCGCATCCGCTCCAGTTCCGGCCAGGTCTTTTTTGCCAACACGTGGCGCAACGCCAACCCAGCCCCCCGCACCGACCGAGCCCTAAAGCCCAATCCCCAAAACTCCACCCGAGCCGCATAATCAAACTGGTCGTAATCATGCGGCACCACCACCGCCGGCACGCCGCACAAAATCGCGGCATACGTCACCCCCGCCCCGCCGTGATGAATGACGGCATCAAAACACCCCAAATCCCGCGCATACGGCACAAACGGATACACCGTCACGCCCTCGCAAACCCGCCGCACGCCCTCCCCCTCCCCACCCATCGACACCACAAACTCCACCCCCGCAAACTCCCGCGCCAACGCCACCACATCCTCCACCAGCGTCCGCTTCGCCCACAGCAAATGCGTCCCCACCGAAACCAAAACCCGCCGCGTCCCCACCGGAAAATCCAACACCGGCCCCGCCTCCGGACAATCCATCACCGGCCCCAGCATCTCAAAACACCCCGGCCAATCCCGCGGAAACTCCAGCTCCCGAATCCCAAACCCTAAAATCGCAAGCGACGAATAGATCCGCTCCGTCCCATCTTCCCGATAAGGAAACCGCCCGCCTAACAGCCCAAACTCCTTCCGAAAATACCAAGCCACCGCCCGCTTAAACGAACGGATAAACCACCGCCCCACCGCATCCCGCGCCGCGAACCCCGGCCGCCATCCGCCACAATACGCCGGCACCCCGCTCCGGTTCTCAATCGCAAACGGCGTCGCAATCGTCGTAATCCAGGGAATCCCCAACTCATCACAAACCAGCCCGCCCACCGGCGCCACCGAATCGGCCACCACCAAATCCGGCCGTTCCGTCTTCCACATCTCCCGCAACTCATCCCGAATCGCCGGAAGCATCGCCAGGTTCTCCCGCATCTGCCCCAACAACAACCGCGGATCCCCGCCCACCCGCGACTCACTATTCGCAATCCGCTCCAAACTGTCCCCGCCAATCGAAGCCAACCCCACCGCCCGCAACCCCGCCCCGCGCACCGCCGCCAACTTCCGCTCCCCCGTTATCACCGTAACGTCATACCCCGCCCTCCGCGCCGCCCCAGCCAAAACCAACAGCGGATTCAAATGCCCCGCGAACGGCGGAGCCACAAACACAATCCGCTTCATCGCAAAATCCCCCTGACAATCTCCCGAACCTCCTCGGACTCCCAATACCCCAAATGCCCACACCCACACGCCCGGTCCACTCGCCCCCGATACAACAACCGGCTCCACCCATCCCCACGCCCCCGAACCACATAAGCCCGAACCCGCAACGCCCCCAAACAAGCCGGCCCCAACGCGATACCCTCCCCCGGCCACCCCAAATTCGCCAACTGCAATCCGCAACTCCCCGTAATCAAAGTGGTCCGCGAAGCAGCCCCAAACAACATCTCCAACCGCGCCCTCACAATCCCCCGAAACCGCTCCGACCCCAACGCCCACCCCACCTGCCGCGCGTTCCGCCACGACGCCCCCGCCATCCCAGCCTCTCGAAACCCCTTCCCCAAAAACGAGGAGTCAAACGGAAACCCCATCTCCAAAACCGAAGCCCCCGCCGGCGCCACCGCGTGCAAAAACGAAACCTGTACCGGACTCAACGCCGACGACACAAACGAGCTCTGCCCCGTCAACAGCGCCACCCGCGTCCCCACAAACGGCAGCCGTTCGGAGGCCTTTTCCAACCTGTCCAAATACAAGCTCATCGATACCGGATCCGCCCCCCGTCCATCGCAATCCGTCGGCTCCGCCAGCTCAACTCCCGCGGCCGCCACAACGCCGACACATAAAACAACGGCGCAAACAAATCCGCCAAAACCTCAAACAAAACATCCAAAACCCCACTCCCCCGCCCCGAAACCCGCCACAACAAAACCCGGTTCCCACAAGCCTTCAAAACCAGCAACACCACCCACCACCAC
>CANIFK010000111.1 GCA_947466555.1 Acidobacteriota bacterium
GTGCTTTGGCTGGTGGCGGCGTTGACGGCGATTGCGTTTTCGGTCGCTACTACTGTGCGGACCGAGACCGAGCGGACGTCGACGCATATTGAACAGGTTCGGGCTTACTATTTGGCCACGGGGGCGCTGGATCGGGCGTTGCTTTGGATGAATTGGGGGAATGGGGCTCGGACGCCGGATGGGAAGCCGCGGTTCTATGAGCCGGGGATGTCCGTGTTCAACATGATGTTCCCGAGTGGGGTGGCGAGTGTCGAGATTATTCCGGAATCGGCACGGTTGAACGTCAACCGGGCGACGCCGCAGGAGTTGGGCAACCTGTTTCTGACGCTGGGGTTGCCGGCGGCTCATGCGCAGGCGCTGACGGCGGGGATTGTGATGGCGCGGTCGTCGAATGGGTCGAATGCGGGGCTGCCGTCGATTTCGCCGACGCCGGGTCCGACTTTTCGGCCTCGGTATGCGTCTTTTGAACAGATCGAGGAGTTGATGTATGTACCCGGGGTGACGCCGGACCTGTTCCATGGGACGTGGTCGCGTGGGCCGAACGGGGCGCTGCAGCGGCTTCCCGGTTTGAAAGATTGCCTGACGGTGTACGGAATTAACGACGCTTACGACATCAATACGACGCCGGCCCCGGTGCTGATGGCGATTGGGGTGCCGCCGGATTTGACGGCGGCGATCGTGCAGCGGCGGATGATGCGGCCGTTTGTGAGCCAGAACGAGTTGGGACCGATCCTTGGCGCGGCTGGGCCGGCGGGCGGGAAGTTGCGGATTGGCGGGAATTCGACCTATACGCTGCGGGCGACGGCGACGTTGCGGACGCAGCCGCCGGCGTTTGTTTCCGATGTGCGGCGGTCGGCGGCGATGGTGGTGAAGTTCAATAACAATTTGAAGGAAGATCTGACCCCGTACTGGATTTTGCGCTGGTACGACAATGCGGGGACCAATTAATCATGCTGCCGCTTTCGGTACGGAAATGGATGGCGTTTGGGAGCGGGGTGGGTATTGAAGTTGGCCCGGCGGACCTGACGGTTTCGGTTGTGCGGATGCGTCCTTCGGGGGCGTCGGTGTTGGGCGTGGAGACGATTGAGAACTTCCGGGGGCGGCCGGCGGCGGAGTGGGGCAAGCAGTATGCCGACTTCGTGAAGAAGCATGGGGCGGGGCATGTGGCTTCCGTTGTGCTGGTGCCGCGGCAGGAAGTGATTGTACGGACCGTTGCGTTTCCGGGTGTGAAAGACGCCGAGTTGGGGGCGGCGGTGACGTATCAATCCGACACGCTGCATCCGTACGAGGAAGACGACGCGGTGCTGGCGTGGGCGCGGCTGGACGCGGTGAATGTGTTGATTGGCGTGGTGCGGCGGCAGGTGTTTGATGGGTATCTGGCGCTGTTTGCCGAGGCCGGGGTGAAGGTGGCGAGCTTCACGTTTTCGGCGGCGGCGATCCGGTCTGCTATCCGGCTAGTGAATGATCCGCCGGCGCAGTTGCTATCGGGGCAGCCGACGGCCGATGGGTTTGAGGTGTACGGGGAGAGCGAGGCGAAGGCAGTTTATTCGGCCGTGTTCGATATGGACCCGGCGCGGGCGTTTGCGTTTGCGGCGGCGGAGTTGCGGTTACCGGCGGAGACCGAGCCGGTGGAGCTGGGGATGGGGTTGAGCCAGGCGGCGGCGATGGCGAGCGCGTGCCCGGGGTTGGCGTTGGACGCGAACCTGTTGCCGGAGAGCGCGCGGCGGACGAGTTCGAAGCTGCGGTATGTGCCGACGGCGGTTTTGGCGGTCGTTTTGGCTGGCGTTTGCGGGGCGATTTTGCTGCACAAGCCGTATGACGAGAAGGTCTATCGGGAGGCGTTGGAGGCGGAGTTGAAGGCGACGGAGCCGTTGTCGTCGCGAGTCGGGAATTTGGACAAGAACATCGATAAGACCAAGAAGCGCGTGGTGCAGCTGGACGAGTTCCGGAAGCGGACGCGGGCGGATTTGGATTTGGTTTTGGAATTAACGAGTACGTTTGCGGCGCCGGCGTTTTTGAGCGGGTTGGATTTGACGCGGGACAACGTGACGATTACGGGCGAGGCCGAGCAGGCGGCGCCGTTGTTGCGGGTGTTGGATGGCTCGCCGCGGTTGGCGGGGAGCGAGTTTATTACGCCGATTGGGCGGTTGCAGACGAGTGAGGTTTTCCGGATTCGAAGTTTGCGGGAGACTCCGCCGCCGGCACCGGTTGCGGCGGTTCCGGGCGCTGCGGGTGCGGCTGGCGCCGCGCCGACTCCGCCGCCGCAGGTGGTGATTCCTGGGGTGGTGCGGCCATGAACATGAGTGATCGCGATCGGAAGGCGTTGATGTATCTAGCCGGGGCGTTGCTGGTGGCGGCGGTGTTGTATTTCTGGCCGGAGAGTTCGGCGACCCAAGTGGCGGCGGGGGCGAATCAGACTGAGATTTTGGAGAAGCGGCTGACGAAGGCTCGCGCCTTGTTGATGCAGGTGCCGGACAAGCAGGCCATTTTGAAGCAGGCGCAGGCGGACCTGGGCGTGCGGGAGAAGGGCCTACTTGTTGCCGATACCGCAGCGCAGGCGCAGGCGCAGTTGTTCCAGGTGCTGCGGCGCGTGGGCCGGGCGCAGGGGCCTCCGATTGAAGTGCGGGCGAATGAGATTGGCCAGGCGAAGGCGTTTGGCGATGACTATGGCGAAGTTTCGGTGTCGGTTTCGTTTGAGTGCGGGATTGAGCAGTTGGTAAATTTATTGGCCGATTTGGGGGCGCAGCCGGAGTTGCTGGCTACCAATGAGATCCGGATTGGGCAGGCCAATGGGCCGCAGAAGGTGATTCCGGTGAGGCTATCGATTTCCGGAATTGTTCCGAAGAAACTCATTCCGGAGAAGAAGGGACTGTCGTTCTAATATGAGCCGTCTGTTTCTTCTGAATATTCTGTTGTTGGCCGGGATTGCGATGGCCACGTTGAAGTTGCTGGAGCTGCGTGACGAGACGGCGCGGCGGGAAGAGTTGGTGCACGCGAGTGCGCCGACGCTGCCGAAGGCCAAGGGGACGACGGCGGTTGTGCCGCCCGATCGTACGGTGGCGGCAAACTATTTGGACATCGCGGCGCGTCTTCTATTTTCGAAGGACCGAAATCCGACAGTGATCATCGCACCGCCGCCAGTTAAAACCGTTCCCGCCTTTCCGCTGGCGTATGGCGTGTTGATGATGGCTGACCCGCCGATTATTATGATGTCGGCCAAGAAGGGCGACCCGCAGAAAGGGTTCCGGGCGGGCGATGTGATTGGCGATTACAAGATTGTTTCCTTCGATAACCGCACCATTACGTTTGAGTGGGACGGGCAGAAGTTTACGAAGAATGTGCAGGAATTAGTGGACCGGGACGCGCAGAGCGCGGCGTTGTTGAACCGGCAGAATGTGCAGAACGTTCCGGAAGCCGCGGCGGCGCCGCCGACGACCAGTTCGCCGCAGGTGCTATCGAATTCGGGCAGCACGCAGGGCGGGATGGGAATCGATACGGGCGGCGGGATTCGGGCGTGCGCGCCGGGCGATACGGCGGCGCCGGGAACGATGTCGGACGGGTACCGCAAAGTAGTCAGTGAAACTCCCTTCGGTAAGGTTTGCCGTTGGGAAAAGGTGAAGTAAGGAGCCTTATGAAATTTCCCCTGATGGTTTTGTTTTTGGGGTTGGCCACGTTGACGCTGGCGCAATCCAAGGAGACTTCCGCGGTTCCCGCAGGGGTTCCGGCTGGCGCTGTTGCCATTGAAGGGCACACATGGCGCTGGGTGGACAAGGCCGGGAAGGCCTGGCTGTTCCGTTCGACGCCGTTCGGGATGATGCGGAGTGAAGAGCCGAAGCAGGAAGTGGCCAAGCGCCCGGCCGGGGTGCCGGTGGAGGCGATGCCGGTGTCCGATGGCGTATGGCGTTGGATTGATCCGCAGCAAAAAGTTTGGCTGTTTCAGGAGACGCCGGCGGGGCTGATGAAGAGCGAAGAGCCGAAGGGCGCGGCGGCCAATGTGGGGCCGACGGGGCAGAAGGTGGCCGATGCGCGGCCGGATGCGACGTTGGAACTGATTACCGCCAAGGAGATGGGGGATTCGATTCAGTTCTCCCGGCCGGGGCCGTTTGGGAAGTATTCGTGGGTGAAGAAGAAGACGCAGTTGGACCGTGACGAGACCATTGTTTGGGACCGCACTCGGGCGAAGTCCCCGGCCGCAAAGAAAGATTAAGTTCGCATGTACACGTCGATGAAACGCATTCTCGCCATTTTGTTGTCCGCCAGCACGCTGGTGATGGCCCAGCCGCCGGCACCGAAGCCGCCTCCGGGATTCGGGCCGCGGATTGAGACGGCTGCTCCGCCTCCGGCTGCGGCCGCGGCTGCTGCTGCCGCGCAACCTGGGGCGCCGACGGCGACCGTGCCGGCTGCCGCGCCTACGGGTGGTGGGACGGGCGGGTTGCAGTTGGAGAATGCGTCGTTGACGGCTGTGATCGATATTCTGGCGCGGCAGTTGAAGATCAACTACATTCTGGACCCGCGGGTGAAGGGCGGGATCATCCTCAATACGTATGGGGAGACGAAATCGCTGAGCAACCGGGAACTGCTGGACATGATCCTGCGGATTAACGGATTTGCGATGGTGCAGGTGGGCGATATTTACCGGATCGTACCGATGGCCGACGCAGCGCGGTTGCCGATTAAGCCTTCGATCAACCAGAAGGATCTGCCGGATAGCGAGCAGATCGTTTTGAATTTGATCTTTTTGAAGTATGCGAACGTCGATGAATTGACGAAGTTGCTGGACCCGTTCATGGGCGAGAACTCGAAGACGTGGGCGTATCCGCCGGCGAATCTGTTGTTGATTTTGGATTCGGCGCGGTCGATGCGGCGGACGATGGAGTTGATTTCGTTGTTCGATAACGACGCCTTCGCGGGCGGGCGCGTGAAGCTGTTTGAAACGCAGCACGCGCGGCCGTCGGATTTGGCGAAGGAGATCGACACCATTTTCAAGGGCATTTCGCTGAACGAGAAGCAGTCGCCGATTAAGTTTATTCCGGTGGACCGGATCAACACGATTATTACCGTGGCGGCGAATCCGTCGGCGTTTGGGGAAGTGGAGAAGTGGATTAAGAAGTTAGATACGCCGGTGAAGATTACTTCGGGGGCGATTGATAACTACGTTTACAGGGTGAAGTATGGGCGGGCGGATTTGCTGGCGGCGTCGATCATGATGCTGTATGGGGGATATGGCGGGTACGGGATGGGCGGCATGGGGATGGGCATGGGAATGGGCGGGATGATGGGGATGGGCGGTGGCATGGGCGGCGGGTATGGCTCGATGCTGGGTTCGGGGATGATGAGCCCAACGGCGATGGGGTTGAACGGGCCGGCGCCGGGGGCGACGATGCAGTACAACACGGGATCTGGCACGGGGTATGGGATGCCGGCTGGATCGGCACAGCAGGGAATTTTCCCGTCGTCGGGGGCCGGTGGTATGGACCAGACGGGGATGTACCTGGGCGCGCAGATGGGTGGCGCGGGCGGGCAGCGGATTCCGCGGGTGGTGCCGAACGCGATGGACAATTCGCTGATCATTCAGGGGACGCCGGCGGAGTATGAAGGCATTCACAAGATTTTGCGGCAGTTGGACATTGCGCCGCGGCAGGTGTTGATTGACGCCAAGATTTACGAAGTGTCGCTGACGGGGGCGTTCGCGAATGGGATCGCGGCGTACATTCAGAACCG
Organism: Acidobacteriota bacterium; assembly: GCA_947466555.1. GTDB lineage: Bacteria > Acidobacteriota > Terriglobia > Bryobacterales > Bryobacteraceae. The sequence goes on from CANIFK010000111.1 coordinate 5,722, forward strand.
GAAGACCCCGATTGACGGGGCGCCGAAACTGGGGTCCCGGATGCTGCAAGGGTTTTTGACGGGCGGGACGGTGGGGCTGACTGCTGGGGCGTTGGTGGGACAGAGCCGGGAGTTGCTGGCGTTCATGTCGACGCAGGATGTGGAGCAGCGGTCGAAGGTGATTTCGGCGCCGTCGATTATTGCGACCGATTCGATCGCGGCGACGATTAACGTGGGTACGGAAGTGCCGACGCTGGCGTCGCAGGCGGTGACGGGCGTGCAATCGAGCGGGAGTTCGCTGTTTGCGAACACGATTCAGAACCGGCAGACGGGTGTGACGCTGTCGATTACGGCGCGGGTGAACCCGAGCGGGATTGTGACGTTGATTGTGAACCAGGAAGTGAGCGCGCCGCAGGGGGCGGCTTCGGGCGGGATTCAGTCGCCGTCGTTTTCGAAACGGTCGATTAACACGCAGGTGACGGTGGAGGACGGGGATACGATTGCGGTGGGCGGGATCATTAATGAGAGCAACACGTATTCGTCGTCGGGCATTCCGTTTCTGCACCGGTTGCCGGTGATTGGGGCGGCGTTCGGGAGCCGTTCGTATGGCAAAGAACGGACGGAGCTGATTGTTTTCATGACGCCGCGGGTGATCTACGACACCAACGAGATCAGCGAGGCGAGTGAGGAATTGAAGGGCCGGCTGCGGCGTTTGCGGAAGTATATTCGCGAATAAGCGGGCCCGGCGAAACTCCGGGGTGCCGAACGGGTTAGAATTCGAGTTGCCCCGGATTCCGGGGCGACCCCTTTTTCATCATGAAGGCCCGCCTCTTCGCATTCCTACTGGCAGCGCTGTGCCTGCCCGCGCAAACGATCGACGTTGGAACCGGGAGCAGTTCGCTGGACCCGGTGATTTCGCAGCAGTTCGTGAACGCGTATTTCCGCAACAGCTTCTCCAATCTGGTGTCGACGCCGCCGATCGGGCTGGTGCGTTCGTTCGGCACGACGGGGCTGATTCAGGAGTTTAACGACGCGGCGAAGACGTCGGGTGTGAAGCTGGCGCTGGTGAAGGGCAATACGTCCACGGTGAGCGTGGAAGGCACGCCGGATGTGTTCCAGGTGCAGGCGTTGTTGTATGCGCACTACACGACGGTGGGTGTGACGACGGCGGGTTTTCCGACGGTTGATACGGCGACGTGTCCGAATTCGCCGATTGGGACGTGCTACTGGCAGTCCTTCACGAAGAAGTATGTTTTGTTTGCGTATTCGTCGGGGTCGGCGTTTACGACGCGGGATCCTTACTATACCGAGTGGCTGAATAACGGCGGGATTGTGACGTATGGTCCGGCGACATCGGCGGAGACGGCGGTGACTTCGCCGGCTGCGTCGGCTGCGACGGTGCAGAGTTATCAGAACGGGATCATCCTGAACATCACGTCGGGGACGCTGACGGGGCGGCTGGTGGGTGTGCGGAATCCGGTGTATTCGGTGTATGCGGCCAATGGGGGCCCGACGGGATTTTTGGGTTTGCCGACGGGGCCGGAGCAGATTGTGGGCACCAAGCGGCGGCAGAGTTTTGAGGGCGGGGCGATTGAGTATGAACCGGGCCAGGGCGGGACGGTGCGGCTGCCGGTGACGGCGGTGAACCTGTCGACGACGGTGACGACGTTGCGGTTGAAGCTGAATGAAACCTTTAGTTTAGAAGCGATTCCGCGGTCGGTGACGGGGGACGCGCTGTTGGACCGTTCGGTTTCCTGGGTGACGACGAATGGGCGTGTGGTGACGATTCAGGCAAATGGCCGGTCGGCTACGTTGAAGGCCGTGGGCGGGGGCGTGGCTACGATTACGGCGGTGAGTGAGGGCAAGATTAGCGTGGGGATTGCTGTGTCCGTACAGGCGCCGTGCTGCCAGGTTGGCGAGGGCGCGCCGACGCCGACGAGTGCGCAGGCGTTTGCGGATGTGGTGTTGCGGAACCGTTTGAGCTTGCAGTTGCCGGGGCCGAGCCCGGTGCGGCGGGTTGCGAACGGGTATCAGCAGGAGTTTTTGACGGCGGCCGGGGCGCGGGTGGTGTTGGCATTGCCGGACCGCGCGCCGCAGGCGTGGATATTGACGGGTACGATTTTGGCCGCTTTTGAGGGAGCTGGTGGGGCGGCGGGGCCGCTGGGGTATCCGGCGGGGGATCCGACGGCGACGGGACGGCAGTTGTTTGAGGGCGGGGCGCTGGCCGGGGCGCCGGTGCAGGCGGTGACGGGCGGGATTTTGACGCGATGGGCGTTGTTGAACTACGAGACGGGGACGGTGGGCGCGCCGGTGGCTGGGGCGACGGCGTTTTCGACATTCGCGGCGACGTCCGGGTTGGTGCAGAACTTCCGGAATGGGGCCATTGTGCAGGTGCTTTCGGGCGCGCTGGCGGGGCGGAGCCTGGTGGTTTCTGGCGCGATTCTGGCGCGGTATCAGGCATTGGGCAGCGCGGGCGGACGGTTCGGCGCGCCTACGGATGAGGAATTTGCGACGGGCGGGCGGCGGCGGCAGGATTTTGAGGGCGGGTATATGGAATACACGCCGGGCAGCACGGACGTGAATGCCGTGGAGAGCGCGCGGAAGCCGACGATTTCGGTGTTGCCGGCGTCGGCGGTGGCTGGGTCGCGGATCCGGCTGGCGGCGGGAGGTTTCCCGGACAACAGCACGTTGCGGGTGAGCGCGACGGGGCAGCCGGACTTTGTGGTGCGGACGGCGAACGGGTCGTATACCTGGGACGCGTGGATTCCGGCGGATGCGACGACGCGGACGGTGACGGTGCGGGCTGTTTCGGGGACGGTGACGGCGGAGACGACGTACGCGATCCGGTCGGCGGCGGAATCGCGGCCACGGTTGACGAAGACGCGCGGGGACGCGCAGTCCGGCGCGCCGGGGACGCGGTTGCCGATTCCGTTGCGAGTGAATTTGCGGGACGAGAGCGGTTCGCCGCTGGTGGGCGTGGCGGTGACGTTTGCGGCTTCGCCGGGGGCGGAAGTTTCGCCGCGGGTGACGGCTACCGATATTAATGGAGACGCGGAGTCGACGCTGCGGTTGCCGGCGGCGTCGGGCATTGCGCTGGCGACGGCGGAGGCTTCGCGGCAGGTGGTGACGTTCAGTGCGCAGGTGAGCGGGACGACGGTTTCGAGCTTCCCGAAGTTGAGTTTTGATGGAAATTCGTATGTCGGCGCGGCGTCGGCGATTTTGAAGTATTTCCAGGATCGCGGGGAGCTGGCGAACGCTGTTGGGCCGGTGACGGCGGCGGCGGTGGATTCGTATTTGCGGAATTTCTGTGTGCTGGATTCGCAGGCGAATCAGATTTGCGATGGGTATCTGGCGAATCCGGAGGTCGTGAATTTGTGGCGGCTGGTGAACTTCGCGGGCGGGGCGCTGGAGATTATTCCGGTGGCGGCGACGGAGTTGGCGGTGCGAGAGGCGTTGGCGGGGGGCTCGCCGGTGTTGGTGAGCGTGCGGATGGGCGATGGGACGGGGATTGGCGTTGTTGCCACCGGGGTGAACGCGGATGGGGGGATTGTGATTATGGACCCGAATCCGCGGCAGCCGCGGGCGGGGTTGAGCGATTATTTGACGGGGAACGCGACGATTGCGGGGGCGGTGCGGTTTGTATCGCGGCCGCCGGCGGCGAGCGGGTTCCTGTTTGCGGCGACGGCGACGAGTAATAATGTCGCTTCGGCGGCGGGAGCGTGCGGGCCGGCGTTCGGGGTTCCGAGCGGGGCGGCGGTGACGTTGTTCACGTATTGCGATGGGACGCAGGCGGTGTATCAGGCCGAGGTTGCGGCGGCGGGGACGTATCGGGGCGCGCTGACGGATTTGGCGTCGGGCGGGCCGCGGTTTGAGATTACGGGACTGCGGACGGGATCGTTCCGGGTGTCGCGGCCGGCGTTGAATTGGGAGTTGTCGACGTTGGAGGCATCGTTCCAAGCGGGGGCGGTGGTGAATGCGGCCAGCTTCACGACGGATTTCGCGCCGGGGACGGCGATTTCGATCTTCGGATTGGGGTTGGCGCGGGCGAATAGCGAGACGACGGCGGAGATCGGCGGGCAGGCGGCGCAGGTGATTTTCGCGACGCCATTCCAGGTGAACGCGGTGGTGCCGTTGGGATTGGCGGCGGGGTCGTGGCCGTTGCGGCTGACGAGCGCGTTTGGGAGTTCGGAGGCACCGGTGGAGGTGCGGGAGACGGCGCCGGCGGTGTTCCGGTTGTCGGAGAGCCAGGCGGCGGTGACGAATCAGGATGGGAGTTTGAACGCACCGAACAATCCGGCGGCACGCGGGCAGGTTGTGGTGTTGTACGGGACCGGGTTCGGGGCAGTGGACGCGGCGCAGGGTGCGTTGCGGCGGACGGTGTCGGCGGTTACGGTACGGGGGGGCGGGGTGGACCTGCCGGTTGTATACGCCGGACTCACTCCCGGGTCAATTGGACTCTATCAGTTGAATGTGCAGTTGCCGGCGGACATGCCGCCGGGGCTTTTCCAGGCCTTGGAGATCCGGCAGGGGGGCGTTACGGCGAACCCTGTTGTGATTGCAATTCGTTGATTTGTTAGGGATTTGATGTGTTTGTGGTGCGCGCGGGCGGGATGAGGGAAGTGCCACCACGTTGTGCTGGTAATTTGGTCTGGAGATTGCATATACTAACAACGGAAGGCCTGTCTTCCGTTCGCTGGTACCCCAGTCTCTGACTGGACTCCGCGGAGCGGGTTCTAGAGCTCTTCTGGTGTTAGGCGCAAAACCCGCCGCGAGAATCCCGCGGCAAAATAAAAACATTCTAAAAAAAACAACTTCAGCTGAGCCCGATGGGCACCCACCGCAACTAACCCGGCAAACGCCGGACCGGCCGGTGAGGGGACCGCGAGGCGAGGCAAACCTCTTGGGTTATTCTTCGTTAGTTCGAGTACTTGAAAATTGTTAAGGAGAAGGAAATGGTAGATTTCCGCAAATGGTTCCCTGCTTTGGCAGTGGTCGCGCTGGCCTTTGGCGCAGCGTCCACGGCCAATGCGCAGCAGGTCGCCGCGTTTAGCTGTGTTGGAAACGCTGGCGTCCCGCCCATCGTTCGGGCGGAAGGGCTGACGGAACTCGTTGGTGACCTCGTTCTGAACTGCACGGGTGGTACCCCGACTGCCGCTGGCAGCCCGGTCCCCCAGGCTAACGTTCAGATCTTCTTGAACACCAACGTGACCAGCCGCCTGGTAAATGACCCCTGGAGTGAAGCCCTCCTGATGATCGACGAACCGACCGCCGCCGCGCA
>CANIFK010000112.1 GCA_947466555.1 Acidobacteriota bacterium
GAGGAGGGGGCGGGGTAGCAGTTTCCAGAGGAGGATGAGGGCGACGATTTCCGAGGGCGTCCGGGGGCGTTTGACGACCCAGTGTTCGGAGGCGTACACCACTTTGCCGATGCCTTCTCCGAGGCGTTTCAGGCGGCCGGCGGTGAGTTCGGGCGGGGCGTGCAGCAGGACTCGTGGAGATGCCAAGAGGTCCCTCCGCCTATACGGTAATCCCTTTTCTGGCGAAGTACCAGAGAAAACATGCAACGGCCAGGCAGACGGCGAGTTCGTTGGCGATAGTGGGGGCGAGATTGCTGAGAAGAACGATGTTAACGATGACGGCCGCTGGGGCGGTGATCCAAATCGAGGGGACGCGGAAGGGGCGGGGGCGATTGGGTTCGCGGCGGCGGAGGAGGGGAATGGCGGCGGCGACGACGGTGAAGGCGATGAGGGTGCCGGTGACGGCGAGGTTGTAGAGAGTCTGCAAAGGGATGAGCAGGCAGGCGGCGGCGACGAGGGCGCCGGTGACGAGGATGGCGACGGTGGGGGCGCTGGTGCGGGCGTGGGTTTGGCGGAGGGCGGCGGGGAGGAGGCCATCGGAGGCCATGGCGAAGAAGATGCGGCTTTGGCCCATCATCATGATGAGCAGTACGGTGGAGAGGCCGACGTAGACGCAAAGGTTGATCAACTGGCCGACCGGGCCGGCGCCGGTGGCGAGGGCGGCGCCGAGGAGGCCGTCGCCCGCGGGGGCGGGGACCATGGCGTAGGTGGCGATGACGGCGAGGTAGAGCAGCGTTGTGATGGCAAGGGACCCGATGACGCCGATGGGGATATCGCGTTGGGGGTTGCGGCATTCCAGGCCGAGCGTGGAGACGGATTCAAAGCCGAGGTAGCTGAAGACGGCGAGGCCGGCGACGGAGCGCCAGGCGGTGGATTGGCCCTGGAGCGGGGAGACGGCCGGGTGGCCGGTGGCCCAGTAGAGGATCCAGGCGATGAACAGCACGAGGGTGCCGCATTTGAGGAAGACGAGAGCGGTGTTGACGTTGGCCGAGACACGGATGCCGAGGACGAGCAGGAGGGTGGCGGCGGCGACCATGGCGGCGGCGTAGAGTGGGTTGCCGGTCCAGAGGACGGCGACGGCGGCCGAGCCGAAGCTGTATTCAAGGAACAGGGCGCAACCGATGAGCCAAGCGGGGAAGCGGCCGAGGGAGGCGCGGGCGTATTGGTACGCCGAGCCGGCGCCGGGTTCGAGGGCGGCGAATTCGGCGTAGCAGAGGGCGGTGAGGGCGCAGCCGAGGGCGGCGACGAGGTAGCCCGCTAAAAGCGAAGGCGCGCCGAACTGGCGCGCCAACGTTGAGGTAGTGAGGAAGATGCCCCCGCCCACCATACAGCCGATACCGGCGGCGATGAGGTGGCCGGGACCGAGGGAGCGGGAGAGCAAAGGACGGGCCTAGGTGATGGGCTTGACTTCGCGCGACGAGGTGACGACGCGGTCGAGCATGCCGTATTCGACGGCCTGGGCGGGATCCATGATGTAGTCACGGTCGACGTCGCGGGCGATTTTGTCGACCGGCTGGCCGCAGGCGCTGGCGAGGATCTGGTTGAGCGACTCGCGCATGCGGAGGATTTCGCGGGCGTAGATGTCGATGTCGGTGGCTTGTCCGGCCAGACCGTGCATCGACGGCTGGTGGATGAGGATGCGGGAGTTGGGAAGGCTGAAGCGCTTGCCCTTGGTTCCGCAGGCGAGCAGGACGGCGGCCATGGAGGCGGCCTGGCCGACGCAATAGGTGGTGATATCCGGCTCGATGAGATTCATCGTGTCGAGGATAGCCAGGCCGGCGGTGATGGAGCCACCGGGGGAGTTGATGTAGAGGGAGATATCCCGTTCGGGATCTTCAGCGGCCAAGAAGAGCATCTGGGCGATGATGAGATTCGCCACTTGATCGTCGATCGGAGTCCCGAGGAAGATGATGTTCTCTTTGAGCAGGCGCGAGTAGATGTCGTAGGTCCGTTCGCCGCGCGAGGTCTGCTCGACCACGTAGGGCATCGAGACAGAATTTTCAGTGTGGAGCATACTTCTCTCATCATAGCCCCATACTCCATGGAGTAGGGAGAAAGAAAAGAAAAAGAGATTGATGGGGTAACGCGATGGTTTGCGCGTCTATCGTATCGGTAAAAATTGCCGCAGTACTTCGGGGTAGGAACGTACTGAAAGAAATTCGGGTTAATCCCATTGGAATGGAATGGTCTGGCAACGTATGCTTAATGAGAGATTGGGGAAACGGTCTATGTGTAAGGCGGACCGAAAAAACAATGCGTCGCAAGCAGTCTCCGGTCTAAGAATTCGCACGACAGGTCGATAAGGTTTAAGTGAATTCTCATCACGGACCAATCATGAGAATCCTGATAGCGGACGACAGCAACGTTTCCCGGCATCTGCTGGAGAGCATTGTCAAAAAGTGGGGCTACCAGGTGATAACGACTGCTGACGGCAACCAGGCTTGGGATGCTCTACAGCAGCCAGATGCGCCGCGTATGGCGATCCTGGATTGGATGATGCCTGGGCTAACAGGGCCCGAGGTGTGCCGACTGGTGCGTCAGAAGGGCATTGAACCTTATACGTATATTCTCCTGCTGACATCAAGGACGCAGAAGGAAGACGTGATCGAGGGGATGACTGCTGGGGCTGACGACTATGTTGTGAAGCCGTTTGATCAGCAGGAGTTAAATGTCCGGTTGCGAGCCGGGCGCCGGATTATTGACCTGCAAGACGAGCTTTTGAAGGCGCAGGCGTTATTGCGGCATCAGGCGACACATGATGCTTTGACCGGGGTGAATAATCGCGGGCAGATCACGGAAGTTCTGGATGGGTGTGTGGCCGGTGACGGACCGTTGGGCGTGATCATGCTGGATATCGACAAGTTCAAACTTGTGAACGACACCTTCGGGCACGCTGCCGGCGACGCGGTATTGATCGCGACGGCGGAACGGCTGGCAGGTGCGCTTTCCGGGCAGGACACGTTGGGGCGTTATGGTGGTGAGGAGTTCCTGGTGGTGACGCGGCGGGAGCCGGCCGAACTACAGGCCTTCGCCGAGATGTTGCGCCAGCGGATTGCCGGGGAACCGGTGTTGGCCGGCGGGCAGGAGTTTAACGTCACGGCCAGTTTCGGCGTGGCGAGCCGCAACGGGAAGAAGATTGAGGGCGGGAACGAACTGTTGAAAGCCGCCGATGAGGCGTTGTATTCGGCCAAGCACCAGGGGCGGAACCGGGTGGTTGTCGCGGCGGCCAGGGAGTAGCCTACTCGTCGCCGCGGCGGACGGAGGCGAAGTGGCTGAGAGAGTCGGCGTACTGCGCGATGCCCTTGTAGAGGGCTTCGGCGATCTTCTGGCGCGTCTCGGATTTCTTCAGTTCCTTCTCGTCGCGCGGGTTGGAGAGGAAGCCGATTTCGGTGAGGATGGACGGCATGGACGCGCCGATCAGCACGACGAAGGGCGCCTTCTTCACGCCGCGGTTGCGCGTGGCGGGCGTTTGGCCCCAGACGCGGAAGAGCGAGGCGTTGACGCGCGCGGCGAAATCGCGGGACTCTTCGACTTTTTCCTGCAGAGCGATTTTTTGGAGGAGATCGCGGAGTTCGAAGACACTGCGTTCGCTGGTTGCGTTTTCGCGGGCGGCGACGTCGAGGGCTTCCTTGGAGGTGGTGAAGCTGAGGTAGTAGGTTTCGACGCCGGACACGGAGCGGACGACGGAGGAGTTGGCGTGGATGGAAACAAAGAGATCGGCTTTGCTTTCATTGGCCATTTTGGTGCGGGTTTCGAGGGGGACGAAGTGATCGTCGTTGCGGGTGTAGACGACTTCGCTGCCGAGGTTGGCGGTGATGAGTTCGCCGAGGCGGAGGGCGACGTCGAGGACGAGTTCCTTTTCAAGGAGCCCGGTGGGTCCGGAGGAGCCTTGATCGTGGCCGCCATGGCCGGGGTCCAGGACGACGCGGCGGATTTTTAGGCCGAGGGCGCGGGTCATGGAGTTGGCGCCGGTCGTGCCACGCCGAGCGCCTTGGGCCGATTGGGCGGGGGCCGTGGGTGGTGCTGCTGGGGGCGGCGTCGATTTGGCGGCGACGGTGGTACCGGCTGTGGCGCGGAACGGCGGGAATATGACCTTGGGCGCGGGCGGCGCGGGCTTCCGCCATAGGGCGAGGAAGACCATGGACGGAGGCGTTGGCAGGTTCGCGGCATTGGTTACCACTGGCCGGGGGCGCGCTGGCGGGGGCGGGAATGGTTTGGAGGCTTGACGGAGCTTCCGGGTGGAGGCGAAGAGAACTGGAGGAGGGGGCGGTAGCGTGGTGCGGAATTGCGTGAGGAGAACGAGGGTCGGCGGGTCTGAGAGAATGGGCGCCTTGGCGACAGCGCGGGCACGGGGCGCCGGTGGCGGAAACGCCTTGGTGGACTTTCCTGACTTAGGCGCGGGCGCGGCTGAGATGACTTCGGGAGCGGCCGGTTCGGCGGGCGATTTGGCGCCTGGGACTTTGATCTCAATGACGAGTCGGTAGGGATTGGAGAGTTCCGAGGTGGAGACATCGGCTTGGCCGACGAGATCGAGGACGACGCGGGAGACGCCCGGTTTTGCCTCGGCCACGCGGATCTGGCGGACGAGCGAATCGCCGACGGCGATCGTCTGCATGCCTTTCTTCCCCGTGGCGGTGTTCTGGAAGTCGAAGAAGTAGCGTTCGGGCTTGGATAGGCGATCCCGGCGGATTTCGGCCTTCCCGGTGAGTTGTACGGCAACGCGGGTTATGCCGCCTTGCGTCCAGTGGCGGACATCCTGAAGGACCAGATTTTCAGCGAGTAACGGCGCTTGGGTACACAACAGGAGCAATGCCACTGGCCAGGCTCCGGGTTGTGAGAATAGGCGCATTACTTCGTTCGCATGTGCAAACGCCCTTCCGCGTCAACGAAGGCTTCTACCTGACGGGTTTGCGGCTCCTCCGGTTGGGCGGCCACCGGAGCGGGCGACGGAGCGGCGGCGGGCTTGGCTGCTACCTGGGTGGCGGCGGCGCGGCGCGCTTCTCCGTACTTCTTTCCCACTTTGTAGACATACTCCTGCGTCTCGGGGTAGGGCGGAATCCACTGGTATTTGTTGACGGCGCCGGCGCCCGCGTTATAGGCGGCGAGGGCGAGGCGATCGTCTTTGTAGGTGTCTTTCAGTTCCTTGAGGTGGCGGACGCCGGCGCGGATGTTCTCTTCGACATCGAAGGAGTTGCGCACGCCGAGGGAGCGGGCGGTGGCGGGCATCAGTTGCATCAAACCCTGGGCGCCGGCGTGGGAGATGGCGTACGGGTTATATGCGCTTTCCACTTGAATGACGGCGTGGACCAGGAGCGGATCGAGGTCGTACTGGCGGGCGGCCTGTTCGACAGCGGCGTTGATTTTCGGATTCGCAGCCAAGGGAAGGGAAACGGCCGAGGGCTTTGCGGGAGCCGGATCGGGAGCGTTTACCGCTTTGGATTCAATGACTTTGGATTCCACGGTGACGCGGCGGACGAGGCGTCCGGAGCGGCGGTCGGCGCGTACGTCGATGCGCACGTTATCGTCCGCGGCGGGGGCAACGGGACCGTCGGCAGCAAGCGCGGGGAGCGCCAGCAGCAGACCCGAAAAACAAAACTGGACCGATTTGTTCAAAACATTCTTCAGTCGCAATGATTATACACCTTCGATAGATGGGGTTCGTCCCATGCCCGATGCTATGATTCTCTCATGTCGCGGAGTGCATCGGGGCGGGAGGCTGGTTACGTACTGGCCGGCGGCGCCAGCCGGCGAATGGGCCGGGACAAGGCGTTGCTGGCGGACGGGGGCGAGCCACTGCTGTTGCGAGTGGCGGAGGTGGTGACGGCCGCTGCGGGAAGTTGCGCGGTGGTGGCGCCGGCTGGGCGTTACGAGGGACTGGGCGTCCCGGTACTCGCTGACCTGTGGCCGGGAGAGGGCCCGCTGGGCGGGATCCTGACGGCGCTGGGGAGCGGGGACGCGGAGTGGAACCTGATTGTGGCGGTGGATATGCCGTTCTTGGAAAAAGATTTTTTGCGAATGCTGCTGGATGAGGCGCGGGCGGCGGGCCGGTCGCTGGCTCCGGTGCATGCCGACGGCGGGTTGGAGCCGTTGTGCGGGGTGTATCATTCCGGCGATTTGGAGAAGCTGCGGGTGTTTTTCGCGGCCGGCGGGCGTCGTGTGAAGGACGCTCTGCGCGAGATCAACGTGGCCACGGTGCCGGCGGTGGCTGGTATGCTGCGTAGCGTGAATACCCCGGAGCAGTGGGAGGCGGCGAGAAGCTAGATGCCCCCGCAACAGGAGTTTCCCCACTACATTGAATTTCGGCACGTGTATAAGACGTTCGATAAGCCGGTTTTAGTCGACTCGAATTTTTATATTGATGCCGGCGAGACGATTGCGATCATCGGGCGGAGCGGCGTGGGCAAGAGCGTGAGCCTGGGCCACATCATGGGTTTCCTGAAGCCGGACAAGGGCCGGGTGATTGTGGCGCACGAGGACATCACCGATTATCCGGAGGCGGAACTGCGGCGGATCCGGAAGAAAGTCACCATGGTCTTCCAGTCCGGGGCGCTGTTCGATTCGATGACGGTGGGCGAGAACATCGAGTTTTCCCTGGAACTGCGCGACGACTATGATGTGCAGAACAAGGAAGACGTGGTGCAGGGTCTACTGGACCTGGTGGACCTGAGCGAGTACCGGGACGTGTATCCGACCGATTTATCGACCGGGTATAAGCGCGCGGTGGCGATTGCGCGGGCACTGGCGGCGCAGCCGGAGTGCATCCTTTACGACGAGCCGACGACGATGGTGGACCCGATCATGAGCGACCATCTGGGCAACCTGATGCTGCGGCTGAAGCAGCAGCTGCGGTTGACCTCGGCGGTGGTGACGCACGATTTGGAGCTGATGCGGAAGGTGGCCGATAAGGTCGTCATCCTGCACCAGGGGCAGGTGATCTACTTTGGGCCCGTGTCGCAACTGGAGCAGTCGCAACACGAGCACATCAAAGAGTTTCTGGCGATGGACCGCGTGGAGCTGGGTTAGAGCCCGGCGCGCAGGTAGCTGATCAGGTCAGCCATATCCTTCTTGCTGACGTTTTTCTCCAGGCCTTCGGGCATGAGTGAGATGGCCGAGGCGCGGACTTCGGCGACATTGCGGCGAAGGATGGTCTGGTCGCCATCTTCGGTGCCGCCGCGGAGGGTGATGGCGGCCGGGGTTTCGTTGGCGATGATGCCGTCGAAGACTTGCCCGTCCTTGGTGGTAACCATATAGTTGACGAAGCGGGGCTCGATGGCGGCGGAGGGATCGAGGATGGCCTTCAGCAGTTCTTCGCGGGTTTTGTTGTTGACGCCCGATAGATCCGGGCCGACGCGGCCGCCCTGTTTGCGGGGCATGTGGCAGCGGGCGCAGGTCTCTTCGAAGACGGCTTTGCCGTGGGCGGCATCGCCGTTGCCGGTGGCGGCTTCCTTGTATTCGGCGAGGATCTTCACGCGATCGGAGGAGCCGGAGGTGAAGAGGGCTTTCGCCTTCTTTACGAGTTCGGGGTCGCCACTTTCGAGCAGGCGGGCCTGGGCGCCGACGTCGACGCCGGCGGCTTCCACCTGATTGCTTTCGATGGCGGCGAGGAGTTTCGGAATCCATTCCTTGCGGCCAACGAGGGCGCCGACGGCGCGGGTGCGGGCGTCGGCCCGGAGCGATTTCCAGGCGGCGAGAATCATGGCCGGGGCCTTGGCGTCACCGGTTTCGCCGATGGCGGCGACGGCGGCGGCCTGGACTTCGGCGGTGGGATTGCCGGCGAGGATCTTTTCGAGCACCGGGAGGGACTTGGCGGATTCGACGCCGCCGAGGGCGCGAATGGCGGCCACGCGGGGGGCGGGGGCGAGCGAGTCGTTGGCCGCGTCGGTCAATGCTTTAGCGAAGACGCCGGGCATATCGAAGGCGCGGGCGGCGGCCCAGGCGGACTGCTGGAGTTTGTCGTCGCTGGCGGTGAGGACGCGGCGGAAGACGGCTTCGGCCTTGGGCGAAGCCAGGCGCGGGCCGCCCGCCAGTTTCATGCCGCGCGAGAGGCCGGCGTAGGCGGGGGCTTCGTTGCCGGCGATTTCGAGCAGGGTTTCGATTTCGGCCTTGTCCTTGCGGGCGCCGATGACTTGCGAGAGTTGCTGCAGGAAGTCGGCATGTTCCAGGCCCTTTTTCTGGGATTGGAGGACCTTGAGGAACTCGGCGGGTTTGTTGGCTACCGAGGTGAGGACGGCGGTGCGGAACCACTTGTCTTCGCCATGTTCGGCGATGATTTTGCCGAGCAGGTTGCGGGCGGCGGGCGTGTCGATCTGGCCCAGGGTGAAGGCCAGTTGGTAGCGGACGCGGAGATCCTTATCGGCGGCCATGGTGAAGATCTGGTCGCGGAGGGCGGGCGTGCCGGCGAGGAACGCTTCGCTCATTTTGATGGCGTGTTCGCGGATGGGGGCTTCGGGGTCCTTCAGCGCTTTCGCGACGTCGGCCGGTTGCAACGCGCCGAGGCCCTGGAGCAGGTAGAGCGCGTGGAGGCGGGCCTGCGGCATCTTCGATTCGGCGGCCATGGCGGTGAGCAGCGGGGCGACCGATTTGTCCTGGCGTTCGAAGAGGAGGCGGTGGGCGGTGTCGCGATGCCAGCCGTTGGTTTCTTCGAGGAGTTTGACTAGTTCGGCGGAGGTCATCTTGCCGAGGTTGACGGCGAGCGGGCGCTGCTTGCGCTGCTGTTTGGACTTCACGCGGAAGATGCGGCCCTTGTCGTCGCCGCTCCAGAAGTTGAGACCCTTCTTGATCTCTTCGGGAATTGACTCGGGGGTTTCGATGTACTCGCGGTACATGTCGAGGATGTAGAGGTTGCCGTCGGGCGCGTTGGCGAAGTGGCAGGGGCGGAACCAGACGTCGGTGGAGGCGAGGAATTCCTTGCCTTCCGTGGCCGGTTTGGAGAGGAACGTCACGCCATTGGGGACGAGCGTTTCGCGGCGGACGAGATTGGCGCTGACGTCGCCGGTGAAGATGGAGCCGTAGTATTTTTCGGGCCAGGCATCGCCGTTGTAGATGACCGAGCCGGAGGCGGCGGTGAAGTAGCCCTGCAGGTGTTCGACGCGGCCGGGGTTGGTTTCCTTGTAGCGCTCCTGGCGGAGGGCGGTGCGCTGTACGCGCCACTGCTGCGGCTTGGTGAGTGGGAACATGGGCGTCTGGCCCTTGGCGTCGGGCGAGATGTCTTGCGATACCGCGCCGATTTCCAGGTACTGCGAGCGGCCGAGGTATTCGGCGGGGACGAGTGCCTGGCGAAGGTGGACGGTGTTCTGGGTGATGAAGCGGTTGTTCCAATCGTCCATCGTCAGGCCGAACTGCGCGGGGCCGGAGGCGCGTTCGGCAACCATCGTGATGGGGTTGAAACGCATGTCGGCGCCGCGGAGGAGGAGCGGTTCGCCGGGCTTGCCGGGCTGGGTGACTTTGGCGTCGGCGCCGTTGTTGGCGGCGTAGATCCAGTTATCGATGCCGAGTTTAAAGTTGGTGATGCGGCCTTCCGGATTGACGGTGGGGAAGCCTTTGTAGAGCACCTGGCGGATTTCGGCTTTGCCGTCGCCATCGGCGTCTTTCAGGTAGAGAATTTCGGGGGCGGTGCCGACGATGAGGCCGCCTTTCCAGGGCATGAGGCCGCTGACCTGGAGGAGGTTTTCGGCGTAGATGTAGCTGGAGTCGACGACGCCGTCGCCGTTCTTGTCTTCGAGGACGCGAACGCGGCTGCGGACGGGTTTGCCGGGGGGCGGGTCATCGGGGTAATCGAGCATTTCGGCAACGTAGATTTTGCCGTTCTCGTCCCACGCCATGTCGACCGGGTCGACGACGTGTGGTTCGGTGGCGAACAGATCCACCTGGAACTCTTCGGACAGTTGGATCGCGGCGAGGGACTCCTGGGGAGTCATAGACGCCTGATCGATATTGGCCTGTTTTTTTGCGCACGACGTGGTCAGCAAGACGGCGAGGGCAGCGCCGATTATCCGTTTGCGGTTTTTCGATAGCATGAGAAGGTGCACGATCTATCTTACTTTCGCGGCAACCTGGACGCCATTGCCGCACGACTGGCCACTCGCGGATATGAACTCGATGTGGAGGCGTTTCGGGCGTTGGATGCGGAACGGCGCGGGGCGCTGACCGAGTCCGAGACACTGAAAGCCCAACGAAACACGGAGTCCGGCGAGATTGCCAAGCTGAAGAAGGCCGGCCAGGACACGGCGGATCAGCAGGCGAAAGTTCGCGCGATTGGCGACCGGATTTCTGCCCTGGAAGAGGCGACGAAGGCCGTTGATGCGCGGTTCTACGAGGTGCTGGCGGGTGTGCCGAACGTGCCGCACGAGAGCGTGCCGGTGGGCGCGTCGGCCGATGACAACGTGGAAGTGCATCAGCATGGGACGATTCCCACGTTTGATTTTGCGCCGCAGAACCACTGGGATATTGGCCCGGCGCTGGGCATTTTGGACTTTGAGCGCGCGGCGAAAATTACGGGCGCGCGGTTTGCGGTCTACATGGGTCTGGGCGCGAAATTGGAACGCGCGCTGATCAACTTCATGCTGGACACCCATACGCGGGAGCATGGCTACACGGAAGTTTTCCCGCCGGTGGTGGTGAATAGCGCGAGTTTGTACGGGACCGGGCAGTTGCCGAAGTTCGCCGCCGACCTCTTCAAGCTGGAAGGAACGGATTATTATCTGGCCCCGACGGCGGAGGTGCCGGTGACGAATCTGCATCGCGACGAGACGCTGGAGGCAGACCTGTTGCCGATCAGCTATTGCGCGTTTACCTCCTGTTTCCGTAGTGAAGCGGGGGCGTATGGTCGCGACGTGCGCGGCATTATTCGTCAGCATCAGTTCCAGAAAGTGGAGCTGGTGAAGTTCGCGCGGCCGGACCAGAGC
>CANIFK010000113.1 GCA_947466555.1 Acidobacteriota bacterium
AGAAGGTTGTTGTGAATGCGACGGGGTATGGGGCGCGGGCACTGTGGAAGGACGAATCGATTGTGCCGGTGCGGGAGCAGATTGCCTGGCTGATTCCGCAAGCGGAGGTGAATTACGGGGTGATGTACAACGGCGTTTTTGTGTTGGGGCGGCGGGACGGGATCGTGGTGCAGGGTGTGGGGGCGGGGGAGATGGAGGGGTATAACGTGGCCGATGAGACGCCGGACCGGGGCGCGGCGGAGGCGGCGGTGCGGACGGTGGCGGAGGTTTTTCAGAGTTAACACGTTTGACACAAGCGGGTGCCTGTTCCTATACAATGCGTCTCACTGAGAGAAGAGCCACGCAGCTCATTCCCCATCAACGTTAGAAAAAACGTTAGAAAAAAGGACAGGCACAGTATGCTTCAGAAGATCGCGAGATGGTCACTCGTCGCGTTCGCATTTGCCGGATTGTTGCCGGCACAATCTTCATTCACCGCCGCGGTGCGCGGCGTAGTCAGTGACGCCACCGGGGCCGCAGTACCCGGCGCGCGCGTCATCGTTACGGAAGCTGAGAGGAACGTGCAGCACGTATCGACGACTGACGAAGCCGGGCGGTACGTGTTGACGGCACTACAGCCGGGCAGTTACCGGATGGTTGTCGAGGCGCAGGGATTTAAGAGAACGACTAAGGCGTCGTTCCCGCTGGCAGTGCAGCAACAGGCCACGTTCGACTTCTCGCTTGAAGTCGGCGACATCACGACCTCCGTGTCGGTAGAGGGCCGGGCGGCGCTATTGAACACGACGATTTCAACACTGGGTCAGGTGATTGAAAACCGTTATATGTTGTCGTTGCCGAACATCGGGCGGAACCCGTTGAGCTTGCTGAACCTGACGCCGGGTGTGGTTGGCGCGGCGGGGACGGTGAGCCCGAGCAATACGAATTTTGTTGCGAACGGGACGCGCAATTCGACGTCGGACGTGCTGGTGGATGGGGCCATTGTGAACACCACCGAGCAGAACTCCGGCGCGACGGATTTGAAGTGGACGCCGTCTGTGGATTCGGTGCAGGAGTTCAAGATGCAGACGAACTTCTTTGCGGCCGAGTATGCGCAGTCGGGCGGGGCGATTGTGAACATGGTGACGAAGTCGGGCACCAATGAGATTCACGGAACCGGTTACTACTTCCTGCGCGATTCGACGTTGAACGCCAACAGCTGGTCGGCGAACCGGAATGGTTCGGCGATTCCGTACTATCACCGGAATCAGTTGGGCGGCAACATTGGCGGGCCGATCCGGAAGAACAAGACCTTCTTCTTCGCGACGTATGAGTACACGAAGTCGAAGAGCCCGTCGAGCCAGACGGCAACGTTCCCGACGATGGAACAGCGCAACGGCGACTTTTCGAAGACGCTGTTCAGCAACGGGCAGTTGATCTCGATCTTCAATCCGTTCGATACCTTCAAGGACGCCTCCGGCGCGGTGAAACGGACGCCGTTCCCGGGGAACATTATTCCGAAATCGATGATGGACCCGGTGGCGCTGAAGGGTGCTCAGTATTATCCGGCGCCGAACCAGGATCCGAATCCGGTGACGCACATCAACAACTGGTTCCAGCAGGATATTGGTGAAAGCCATAACCTGCCGGTGTTCGACTTCAAGGGCGACCACGTTTTCACGGATCGTCTGCGCTTCACGGGGCGGTATAGCGTGAACTTCAGCGCGAGTTCGCCGGCGAACCTGTTCGGCGCGTCGAACGCGGCGCTGTCGGGCGCGGACCCCTACAACGGGCCGAGCCAGACGAAGACGCAGACATCGACGGGGAACCTGACGTTTGCGCAGAATGCGACGACGATCTGGACGGCGACGTATGGGTTCGTGTATTCGAACTACAACCGCGATCCGTTTGTGAACAACGTTGACCTGACTTCTTTCGGGCTGCCGAAATCGATGCAGGACCTGGCGACGTATCACATGTTCCCGATGTTCAGCGCGGGCGGGTATAGCGATATCGGCACGCAGGGCTACTGGAAGATGGACCGGCAGGAGGGTGTGCACCAGTTCAGCGGATCGCTGACGAAGGTGAAGGGCGCGCACAACATCAAGGCGGGCGCGGAGTTCCGGCGGAACTTCCTGGATTACGCGCAGCCGGGGTATCCTTCGGGGCACTTCACGTTCGGCGCGCAGACGACGAGCCAGGATCTGTTTGCGGGCAGCAGCACGCAGGGGAACGGCTTTGCGTCGATGTTGCTGGGCTTTGGGAATGGCTCGAACTTCCATATCGACCCGAAGGCGTTTTCGCGGGCCGGCTATTGGGGTACGTTCGTGCAGGACGATTGGAAGATTACGCGCAAGCTGACGTTGAACCTGGGCTTGCGGTACGAGATGGAACTGCCGCGTACGGAAGTGTTGAACCGGTACAGCTACTGGGACTTGAACCAGAAGTCTCCGCTGGTGGTGCCCGGGTTTGCTTTGAAGGGCGTGATGAAGTTTGTGGGCGGGGACACGCGTTCGCCGTTCGACAAGGACCGGAACAACTTCGCGCCGCGACTTGGCTTTGCGTATGCGGCGAACAACAAGACGTCGATTCGCGCCGGGGCGGGGATGTTCTATCTCCTGTCGCGGGCGACGGTGGCCGGGCACACGGGTGCGGCGTTCAACACAGACGCTTCGATTCCGTGGACACTGGATTCGGGCGCGACGCGGAACGCGACGTTGTCCAATCCGTACCCGCAGGGCATTCTGACGCCTCCGGGCGGAGCGGCCGGCGATGCGACGTTTATTGGTCTGGGCGTGGGCACGATCACGCGCCGGAACAGCAACCCGCAGATGTACTCTTGGAACTTCTCGATACAGCGGGAAGTGGGCTGGAACTCGGTGTTGGAAGTGAACTACACGGGCAGCCGCGGCGTTCATTTGTATTCGCCGTACACGAGCCTGAGCCCGCTGCCGCTGCAGTATTGGAACGGGCCGAATGCGCTGACGCGGACGCAGTTGAACGCGGCGGTGCCGAATCCGTTCTTTGGCTACATCACGGAGCCGAAGGCGGTAAACCTGAACGGACGGACGATTCAGCAGTACCGGTTGTTCCGCAACATGCCGCAGTATGACGGCGTGAGCGGGTCGGATCCGAACACGGCCGATTCGAACTATCACGGCATGCAGGTGAAGCTGGAGAAGCGGTTCTCGAGCGGGCTGTCGCTGTTGACGCACTATACGTGGTCGAAGATGATTGACGACGTTTCGGTGACCGACGGCAACCTGACTTGGCTGGGCGGTTCGACGAGCCTGCAGAACCCGCTGAACTTCGCGGGTGAGCGGTCGTTGTCGCAGCACGATGTGAAGCACCGGTTTGTGTTGACGGGCGCCTACGAGCTGCCGTTCGGGCAGAAGCGGCGGTTTGGATCGAACATGAACCGGCTGACGGACGCGGTGCTGGGCGGATGGGAACTGAGCGGATTTGCGACGTTGCAATCCGGCTTCCCGCTGCAGGTGAGCCAATCGGGCGGGACGTTGTGGAACGGTACACAGCGGCCGAATCTGGTGGGCGATCCGGCGACTTCCGGCGACATCTACAGCCGGTTGAACGGGTACTTTAACCAGTCTTCGTTCACGCGGCCGAACCCGGATGTATTTGGGTCGGCGGCGCGCGTGTTGAACATTCGCGGGCCGGGCGTGAAGATGATGGACCTGGCGCTGTTGAAGAACTGGCGCATCAAGGAAAAGCAGAGCGCGCAGTTCCGATTGGAAGCTTCGAATGCGTTGAATCATCCGATTTTCAGCGATCCGCCGACGGCGTATGGCGCCAGCAATTTCGGTGTGATCAGCGGGACGAAGGTTGGTTCGCGCAGTGTGCAGCTTGGGTTTAAGTATTATTTTTGATCCGCTAGCCGCGGGGCCATCCGCGGCGGGAGGCTGTGGTGTTTCGCAGCTTTCCTGCCGCGGGAGGGCAGAGGTTTGGCCCGCTTTTCTCCGTGAGGAGGGAGGCGGGCTTTTCTGTATTTTGGAAGGGAGCATGAAAGAGATAGCGATTGCCTGGTATACGAAAGAAGAGTGGGGGAAGGTGAAGGAGTGCGCGGCGGATCCGGAGGTGTTTGATGATGCCTGGGAGGACTGGCTGCGGAAGGCGCAGCAGACGGAGCGAAAGATTCTTCGGAAGCGCGCGCTGGTTGTGCGCGTGCCGGTCACAGCGGCGGCGCTTCAGGCGTGGTGTTGGAAGGAGGGCCTGCAGAATAGCGGCGGAAACCGGGCGGCGTATGCTTTGCATCGGATGGAGCGGATGCAGCAGGGGTGAGGAGTGCCGCGACGGGGTGGCGTTCGGTGTATGTTGGTTCGCGAGGGTTTTCATTATCTACTGCCGAATTCTGTTTTTATGTGGCGTGCTGAGCTGCTGGGCGGACGGGGGGCCGTTCTTGCAGAAGTACTGTGTTTCCTGCCACGGGGCGAAGGCTCCGGCGGGCGGGTTGGCGCTGGTGGCTCCGGCTGGTGCGGTGTGGGACCGCGTGTTGGAGAAAGTGAGTACGGGGCGGATGCCGCCGTTGGGCGCACCGAAGCCGGGAGCTTCGGAGGTGTCAGAGTTTGTGGGGTGGGTGGAGAAGACCCATGGGCAGGACGTTGTTGGGGGGCCGGGGCGGGTGACATCGCGGCGGTTGAACCGGGCGGAGTACAACAACACGGTGCGGGATTTGCTGGGCGTGGCGTTGCGGCCGGCCGATGAGTTTCCGCTGGACGACGCGGGGTATGGGTTTGACACCGTGGGCGACGTGCAGAGCGTGTCGCCGCTGTTGATGGAGAAGTATATGGCGGCGGCGCGGCGGCTGTCGCAGGTGGCTGTGTTTGGGGAGACTTTTTCTTCGAAGCCGACGAAGTTGGCGCGGTTCATGTCGAAGAAGTCGCAAGACGACCCGACGCCGAATACGCTGCCGTTTTCGTTGCGCGGGGCGATTTATGGGTCGTTTCGTTTTCCCGTTGCGGGCGAGTATGAGCTGCGGATGCGTGTGGGGAACTACCGGCCTCGGATTAACATGACGCCGCGGCATACGGCGCTGTTCCGGAAGCGGAATCTGACGGCGGAGGAGAAGGCGGAGTTTGCGGAGTTGAACCTGAAGGCGTATCCGCCGGTGGATATGGTGGTGACGGTGGATGGGGCGCCGGTGTTCAAGGAGACGGTGGAGGGGAACATCGACTACCAGTACGCGCATGGCGAGACGGTGGTGCGGGTGAAGGTGACGGCGGGGGAGCATGCGTTCCGGGCGTCGTTTCCGGAGTTCGCGGGGATGGCCAATCCACAGGACAACATGAATACCGATGGGCGGCGGAAGCTGTTCATTGATTATGTCGATGTCGTGGGGCCGTTCGCGGTGACGGGGGAGCGGACGCGGCCGTTGTTTGTTTGTTCGGAGGAGACGACGGAGTGTGCTGCGCGGATTCTGGGTCGGCTGGCGCGGCGGGCCTACCGGCGGCCGGTGACGGAGGCGGAGTTGGGCGCGTTGACGGGGTTGGCTGCGCAGGTTCGGAATGCCGGGGATTCGTTTGCGGAGAGTATCCGGGTGGGGGTGCAGGCGGTGTTGTTGTCGCCGCATTTTCTTTTCCGGGCGGAGCCGGTGGCGCGTGCGGCCGAGGCGGTGAGCGCGCATGAGTTGGCGTCGAGGCTGTCGTATTTTTTGTGGAGCAGCATGCCGGATGAATTGTTGGCGCAGGCGGCCGATGATGGGTCGTTACGGCGGCCGGAGGTGCTGCGGGCGCAGGTGAAACGGATGCTGGCTGATTCGCGGAGTGATGCGCTGGTTGAGAATTTTGCGGGGCAGTGGTTGGGGCTGCGCGGGTTGGACAAGCGGAAGCCGGACCCGAAGCATTTTCCTGACGTGGATGATGAATTGGTTGAGTCGATGGCGCGGGAAACGCTGCTGTTTACGCGGGCGATTGTGCGGGAAGACCGGAGTGTATTGGACTTCCTGGACGGGAAGTTTTCGTTCGTGAATGGGCTGTTGGCGCGGCATTACGGAATTGCGGGCGTTCGCGGGGAGGGGTTTGAGCGGATTGACTTGCAGGGCGGGCGGCGGGGTGGCGTGATGACGCAGGGATCGGTGTTGACGCTGTCGTCGTACGCGACGCGGACGTCGCCGGTATTGCGCGGGCGATGGGTGTTGGAGAACTTGCTGGGGACGCCGCCGCCACCGGCGCCGCCGGATGTGCCGGCGTTACCGGAGGGCGTGGCGGCGACGACGGCTTCGTTGCGGAAACGATTGGAACAGCACCGGGCGAACCCGAACTGCGCGGTGTGTCACGACCAGATGGACCCGATCGGGTTTGGGCTGGAGAACTATGACGCGGGCGGGGCTTGGCGGGATAAGGACGGGGAGTTTGTTGTCGATGCTTCGGGGACCTTTCCGGGGGGCGCGGCGTTTGCGGGGCCGGAGGGATTGCGGAAGGCTATGGCGGCGCAATCGGGGTTGTTTGTTCGGAATTTGACGGAGAAGTTGTTCACGTATGCGTTGGGACGGGGGCTGGAACGGGGAGATCGCGGGGCGGTGGATGGGCTGGTTCGACGGCTTGAGGCGGAGGGGTATCGGATGTCAGTATTGTTGGATGGGATTGTGATGAGCCAGGCGTTTCAGATGCGAGGGAAGAATGCGGATTAATCGGCGTGATGTGTTGCGGGGGCTGGGGACGGCGTTGGGTTTGCCGTTGTTTGAGGCCATGGGGGCGGCGGCGAAGGCGCCGTGCCGGATGGCGTTTCTGTATGTGCCGAATGGCATCATGATGGACCAGTGGCTGGTGGACCAGAAGCCGGGCGTGCATGCGTTGCCGGCGGAGTTGCCGTCGATCACGCGGGCGTTGGGGGCGTATCGGGAGGATGTGTCGTTCATTGGCGGCTTGACGCAGAATGGCGGGCGGGCGTTGGGCGACGGGCCCGGAGATCATGGGCGGGCGGGGGCGAATTACCTGACCTGCATGCATCCGAAGAAGACGAACGGGCGCGATTTGCAGGTGGGCGTTTCGGTGGACCAGGTGGCGGCACAGCGGCTGGCGGGGAAGACGCGGCTGGCGTCGTTGGAGCTGAGTTGTGAAGACGGCGTGCAGGGCGGGAGTTGCGACAACGGGTATAGCTGCGCGTACAGCAATACGATTTCGTGGCGGACGCCGAATACGCCGAACCCGGCGGAGATCCGGCCTCGGGCGTTGTTTGAGCGGTTGTTTGGGGCGGCGGATGAGGATGCCGATCCGGCGCGGCGAGTGCGGCGGGCTTCCTATGAGAGATCGATTTTGGATGTTGTTACCGGGGATGCGCGCAAGTTAGCGTCGACATTGGGCGGGGCGGATAAGCGGAAGCTGGACGAGTATTTGTATTCGATCCGGGATGTGGAGTTGCGGATCCAGGCGGCGGAGAAGAACCGGGCGACGGCGCCGCGGCCGAATATGGCGGCTCCGGATGCGAGCGTGCCGGCGGACCTGGCGGAGCATGCGCGGCTGATGATCGATTTGCTGACGCTGGCGTTTCAGACCGATGCGACGCGGGTAGCGTCGTTGATGCTGTCGCTGGAGCAGAGTCCGCGGGCGTATCCGGAGATTGGGATTCCGGAGGCGCATCACGGGTTGACGCATCATCAGGGCGATGCCGATAAGATCGCGAAAGTTATTCAGATCAACCAGTATCATATGAAGCAGTTTGTGTATCTGGTGGATAAGTTCAAGAAAACGCCGGATGGGGACGGGACGTTGCTGGATCATGTGATGGTGACTTATGGCAGCGGGCTGAGCGATGGGAATGCGCACGACCACGCGAACCTGCCGATGGTGCTGGCCGGGCGCGGGTGCGGGACGGTGCGGCCGGGGCGATATGTGCGGCATGCGAACGAGACGCCGATGGCGAATTTGTTTATGGCGATGCTGGACCGGATGGGCGTGCCGGCGGAGACGCTGGGGGATGGGACGGGTAAGTTGGGATATTTGTCGGATCTGTAGAATTTCCTTGTCAGGCCCATCGCGATTCTGATAGGCTCCGGGCGGAATCGTGGATCGTGAGGTGTTTATGCTCCGTTCGCTGCGCCTGACTTGTCTTGCTGTTTTGCTGGTTGCGCCTGGGTTTGTGGCCCGCGCACAGAACTTCGCCGAGATCACTGGTAGCGTTACCGATCCAAGCGGGGCGGTGATGGCCGGGGTGACGGTGACTGTCACTAACACCGCGACGAACCAGGTCCGGAAAGTTGTGACGAACGATACAGGGACGTATTCGCTGCCGTATCTGGTGCCGGGTCTCTATGACCTGCGCGCGGAGACGCAAGAGTTCAAGGGCGCGTTGCGGAAGGGGCTGGAGCTGCAGGTGGGCGCGGTGGCGCGTATCGACCTGCGCATGGAAGTGGGCGAGGTGAGCCAGCAGGTGGAGGTGAGCGGCGGGGCACCGCTGTTGAATACGGAGACGGCTGCGTTGGGCACGGTGATTGAGAACCGGCGCATTGTGGATCTGCCGTTGAACGGGCGGAACTATTTGCAGTTGGTGACGCTGAGCCCGAATGTGACGACAGAGGGCGGGGCGGGCGGAGCGGGCGGGCTGCAGGGCGGGACGCGGAGTTCGACATCGTTATCGATCGCGGGGCAACGGCTGGAGTATAACCGCTACACGCTGGACGGGGTGGAGAACACGGACCCGAACTTCAACTCCTACATCATTCAGCCTTCGGTGGACGCGCTGCAGGAGTTCAAGGTGCAGACGGGGATCTATTCGGCGGAGTTTGGACGGGGCGCGTCGCAGATCAATGTGACGACGAAATCGGGGACGAATCAGTACCATGGCGCGCTGTTTGAGTTCTTGCGGAACTCGTCGCTGGATGCGCGGCAGTGGCTGCAATCGACGGGGCAGAAGAACCCGTTCCGGCGGAACCAGTATGGATTTACGCTGGCCGGGCCGTTGACGATTCCCAAGGTGTTTCGCGGGCAGGACCGGTTGTTCTTCATGTCGAATTTTGAGCAGAATAAGGACCGGACGACGACGTTCGCGCGGACGAACGCGGCGACGGCGGATATGCGGAACGGCGACTTTTCGG
Source organism: Acidobacteriota bacterium (assembly GCA_947466555.1). GTDB lineage: Bacteria > Acidobacteriota > Terriglobia > Bryobacterales > Bryobacteraceae. Next base: position 9,023 of record CANIFK010000113.1, read on the forward strand.
GGCAGAGCCGGGCGATCTTCGATCCGCTGTCGCGGGTTTTCAACGACGCGGGGGTGGCGGTGTCGGCCACGCCGTTCGCGGGCAGCGTGTTGCCGCAATCGCGATTGAACGCGGTGTCGCAGCGGTTGTTGGAGTTCTTCCCGGCGCCGACGGTGCCGGGGAATAACTTGGCGGGTAATTACGCCCGGAATGCGCGGTCGACGACGGATACGACGCAGTTCAATCAGAGAATTGACTGGAACGAGAGCAGCAAGAGCAACTGGTTTGGGCGGTACAGCTGGGGGGATGACGGGTTGCTATCTGGGGCGGCGGTGTTGACCGATTCGACCCAGACGGTGACGAAGGTGCGGCAGGCGATGATCTCGAACACGCGGATCCTGAGCAGTTCGCTGGTGAACGATGCGCGCGTGTCGTGGAACCAGTTCAACAACGATTTGGTGGGGTATTTCGCGAATCAGCGGGACGTGCAGGCGGACCTGAAGATACCGGGGCTGACGTCATCGAGCCCGTTGGCTTATGGTGTTCCGGCGATCGGGATGGGGGGCGGGGTTAGCGGATTTGGCGGTGTGACGCCGTGGGTGACACGGAACAACAGTTTCCAGTTTATGGACAATGTTTCGATCATTCGCGGGCGGCACTCGTTCCGGTTGGGCGGGGAGGTTCGGCGCGACCGGTACAACCAGTTTGGGAACCAGAAGGCGACGGGCGAGTTTCTGTTTGACGGGCAGGCGACGTTCAACCCGGCCAATCGCGGGGCGACGGGATTTGTGTTCGCCGACTTCATGCTGGGCGAGACGTCGAGCGCAGCGCGGGTGGCGGCGATGGCGAATGCGCAGTTGCGGCGGAGTTCCTACTACGCGTATGTGCAGGATGACTGGAAGATCACCAAGCGGCTGACGTTGAACCTGGGCGTGCGGTATGAGAATCCGCGGCCGTGGGTGGACCGGTATCGCGGGATTATCAACGTGCAGTTGTTTGATCCGGGGGTGGGGCCGCAGGGGTTGCTGGCCGGGTCGAAGCCGCCGATTTTGACGCGGCCGGGAAATGGGGATTTCTACGATGGGTTGAACTTCCACTTTGCGAACGGGCAGACGGTGCAGAGCGGGGATCAGTATATGGGCCGGGGGCTGGTGAATCCGGACAACAACAATTTCGCGCCTCGGCTGGGTTTGTCCTATAGCCCGACGGACCGGTGGACGGTGCGGACCGGGGCGGGGATTTTCTATGTGCAGGACGCGGGGAATCCGACGTTTGACATGGCGCGGAACCAGGCGGGGCGCGACCTGTTCATCACCAACATTGAACGGCGCAACGCGAGCATGAGCGATCCGTGGGCGTTTGCGCGGGCGAATGCGTCGTGCACGGGATGGTCCGGGGCATGTCTGTTGGCGCCGCAGGTGCTGGGAAATGTGCAGAACATGCGGACGCCGATGGTGATGCAGTGGCTGTTCAATGTGCAGCGAGAGTTGTCGAAGAACATGGTGCTGGAAGTGGGTTACATGGGGAACGGCGCGCACAAGCTGCCGCGGTTCCGCCTCTTCAATCAACCGGTGCTGAAGACCGGACCGACGGACACGCGGACGGTGGCGCAGCGAACGCCGTGGCCAGTGTTTGGACGGCTGCAGGAAGTGGACGGGGTGGACAACTCCAACTACCATGCGTTGAGCGCAAAGATTACGCAGCGGTTCAGTGGCGGGTTGACGTTTATGACCGGGTTCACGTGGTCCAAGGCGATTGACGCCGGGAGTGCGATCCGGACGAACTCCGGGGATACTCTGTGGCCGACGAACAGTTACAACTTGCGAATGGAGCGGGGTTTGTCGCAGTTCAATGTGGCGCGGCGTTTGGTGGGTTCGGCCGTGTATGAATTGCCGTTCGGGAAGGGCAAGAAGATGCTGGCCGAGGGAGTGGGGGC
>CANIFK010000114.1 GCA_947466555.1 Acidobacteriota bacterium
AGTTCAAGGGCGAGGTACCGGCGTCGTTCCAGGTGGTGGTCCGGACCCGGTCGGCGGATACGCGGGCTTTGGGAGCGGAACGCGCGGCGGTGCTGGTTTTGGAGTAGGCACGGCCCAGGCCGGCCGCTCAGCGCGGTCCGAATCAATGACGACCAGATACCGGCCGGCCCCTGCGACAGGGTGCCAACTGCGATCGAGCACAAATGGCCGCCCGCCTTCGTCAACGGCGCGCACGTAATCAGCGTCCAGTACGCCGTAGTGGTCGAGAAACTTGTTGAGCGAACCCGGGATTCGAATGCACCCCTTCGATTGCGCCGTGCCCAGCTTCGGCTCCAGGAAATCCGGATCGGTGGCATGCATCTGGAAGCGCATCTCGATTTCTGCGCGGTCGCCCCAGCCCTTGTTCTGACGCACCCATCCGAAGTCGTACACGCGCATTCCCTTAACGCCGTACCCGCAGATGCCGTTCGAGTTGCGCGTGCCTTCGGCCCGGTAGTCCGGGTTCTCCACGGTGTGATCGAAAACGCCGAGCGGAGTTTCGAAGTAATCGAACCGACCGGGGTGTCCGGTAGAGACGGGTGACGCGCCGATCCAATGCATGACGCCATCCGCGCCCCGCCAGTAGAGCAGGAAAGCCTGCACGTTCGGCGACCGATCCACCAGCCCGATAAACTGCGGCCCGCTACCGGCAAACAGCCGCGCCAGTTCCGAGCCGTAGAACTGTTGTTCTTCGACGGGGAGCCGGAGTTGCTGGTTGATTTCGGTGGCATAGCGGTAGGTGAGTTCGCGGCCGTCCTGCGGGAAAACGGCATTCGACAGCAGCACGATGGCACACCAATAGCTACGCATCCACGGATTCCGTGGCACGTTGGGGGCCAATGCGCGGGCTGGGTTAGCGGGTTACGACCAGAGGTCGGAAACCTCGCGGAAGTTGACTACTTTGGTGCCGGCCGCGGGATCGACGTATAGGAAGTCCCGGCCGGATGGCGTATTGGTAATTCGCTTGGACCAATCGATGCCAAGCACGGAATAGATGGTGGCGCAGACATCTTCGGGATAGACCGGGCGCCGGCCGGACCATCCAAACTCGGTGATTTTGGCGCACTGCTCGTCGGTGGCGCCCAGGACGCGACCGCCTTTGACGCCCGCGCCGGAGAACAGCGCGAACATCGTGTCGGCGTAGTGCTCGCGCCCCGCCACAGGGGTGAGATCACCCGGTGTGCGGCCGAATTCACCCATGCAGACCACCAGCGTCTTCTCCAAGAGCCCCATCCGCTTCAGGTCGGCAAGCAGCGCCGAGTAGGCCGCGTCGAGCGTCGAGCAGGTCTTGTACAGCCCGCCCACGCCCTTCGCGCCGTAGATATTGCTATGGTGATCCCAACCGGGTTGCGTGACCATCAGGAACTTGGCACCCGCTTTTGCCGCCACCATGTTGCGCGCGATGAGGCAGGCATCGCCGAAGGCGGTCGCGCCATAGGCCTTGCGCTCTTCGTCGGTGACCTTCAGCACGCTGCTCATCTTCGGGTGGTTCATCATCTTGAACACCTGCTTCGAAAAGCTATCGAAGCGGCGCATGCCCACCGGCGAGCTGTCATCGAGCGTATGGCGGCTGGAGTCCATCTGCTGCAGCGCTTCCCAGCGGCGGATCAGCCGCGCGCGATCTTTTTCGTCCACGAAGAAGGGCAGGTTCCGGCTCGCCAGGTCCAGCGTCAACGGCGCGCAATCGGCCGGCAAACAGCCCTCGCCCTGCAGCGGCCCATACATCGTCGACGCTTCGTAGTTCATCGCGACGAACGGGGGCAGGAAGTCATCCGCCTTCCGCTGCGAATTGAACTCATGCGCCACCACGGAGCCGATCGCGGGAGATTCCTTGATGCGCGCCGCGCTCACCGCGTGGCCGGTTTGCAGGTAGTATTGGCCGCGGGAGTGAACCGTTTCCCACGCCTGGCCGCTGCGCACGACGGCGATTTCGCCCAGCTGATCCACCAGCTTCGGCATCAGGCCGTAAGGGAACTGGTAGCCGTATTTCGTCGAACGGACATCGCGATTCTCCGGCGCCCACTTGCCGAACTTCACATCGAACATATCCATCGGCGACGGGCCGCCTTGGAGGTTCAGGAAGATGACAGCCTCGGCCGAGCCGCGGACCTTCGTCCGGCTTTGCGCGTGGACGTTGTGCGGCTGAAACGCGTCGGCCATTTCGTAGCCCGCGATGGAGAGCGCTCCCAGTTGCAGGAGGTCGCGGCGGCGGAGTTGGGGAAGTGTGGCCATGGCGTTAGTAGAAGAGGAAATCCAAACGATTGACCAGTGTCCAAAGCAGATCTTCGGCGCCCTGGTCGCGGTGCTTCTGGATCATATCAACGCCCTGCGCCGATTCGGCTTTGGACGGATAACGGGAGAGCGCGGCGAGGTAGAGTTCTTCGACGACTTTCTCGTTGGGGAGGGGCGGATCAGACCGTAGGAGGGACTCCAGCCGGCTGTCCTTTTGGATTACCAGGCGCTCGCGGATCAACTTGTCGTTGAGCAGAATGGCGGCCTGAACCATGGTGGGCTTGCGGTCTGCCTCGATGGCGTAGCGGTCGCACTGGCCGAAGGCCTGCAGCGCGCGGTACATGGCCGGGTCGGACTTGTCGATATCCTGCGGCGAGCGGGTCTGCAAAATGCTTGGCGTCTTCTTATCGGAGAAGGTGATCTTGTAACTCGGCTTCAGCCCGGCCGTCTGCGTCACCGCGTCGAAGAGCATCTCGGCGGGCAGGCGGCGCGTCACGCGGCGGGTGAAGTAGGTATCGTAGTTCGGGCTCCAGCCCTTGGGCGCGGCGATGGCGCGTTGGTAGGCGCGTGAGGTAACGATCTGCCGCATCAGGCGGCGCAGGTCGTAGCCGTTCGCCCGGAAGTCGGCGGCGAGCTCTTCGAGCAGTTCGGGATGCGAGGGCTGAATCGTCCACGGGGCGGGCGGCGGGTTCTTCGGATCCTGGCGTGCCAGATCGAACTCAAACGGGCCATCCACTATTCCCTGCCCCATGATCTCCGCCCAGAACAGATTTACCGTGGCGCGGGCGAATTGGGGATGGGCGGTCAGCATGCGCGCATAGGCATCGCGGGGCTTTTCGCCGGCCGGGAGCTTCTCGCCTGTCAGCAGAAACGTCGGCGTCACGTCGGCTTTCGGGTTCCGCGGCGGCCGGAGTCCAGAGCGGGTGGTCAGGTCGTAGCCCTTCCGCGTATCTTTCACCGTGAACTGGGGGCTGCGGCCGAAGACCGGGGAGATATAGGTTTTGCCGAAGAAGCTAGCCTGGCGCCACATCTCGGCGCGTTTGCGCTGGCTCAGCCACAGGTTCACCTTTTCCAGGTGATTCGCGCCGTCGTGACAGGAGACGCACTCCAGGCTGACGCCCAGGAACAGGCGCGTCGTATTGATAGCGATCTCGTCGGCGGTGTCCTCATGATTCATCTGGTAGCCATCGCCTTCAAAGATGTGGCTGCGGGCGATGAAGTTCGCCGGGCCGTCGGACCAGGTGGAGACGGCGGTGGCGGTGATCAGGTTCTGGACGAAGTCGTTATAGGGAAGGTTGAGGGTGAGGGTCTTGTAGATGTGGTCGTAGAAGGTGTTGATTCCTTCTTCGAGGAGCTCGCCGTTGCGGAAGAGGTCGTTGAAGAAATATGTCCAGCGGTCGAGGAAGGGATGGTCCTTCACCGAACGCATGCCGGGGACCGGGATGGCGGGGAACAAAGAGTCAATATAGTTGGCGCGTTTGTCGGGATTCGAATCGGCGAGGAACTTCCGGGTGGTCGTTGGGTCCGGGAGGCGGCCTTGCAGGTCGAGCGTGACGCGGCGAATAAACTCGGCGTCGGTGGCGAGTGCCGCCGAGGGAACGCCGTTCGCCTTCGCCTTCTGTTCAATGTGGCGATCGATCAGATTTTCGTCCGCCGCCAACAGGGGCAAGCAGGCACAGAAAATGAGCAGGGCGCGTTTCAGCACATATCGATTCGACCACAATTCGATGTCGAGCGTAAGTTTCTTGGTGTCTATAACAAGTTGTAGCGGACTTGTAACGTAGACAAATCAATACCTTATGGGACGGTCCTTCGAGCGGCGACAGGGCGTGCGTCGAGAATTTTGTCTCCATTGCGTTCGTAGCGGATGACCGCCTCGAAGTGCTTGCCGGCGTTTTGCTGCGCCAGAAACTGGCGGAGTTGCTCCAGTTCGGCCGCGATCGTCAGCACGGAGGCCAGCGCCGGATTGAACGACGAGGCCACCAGCAGCACGTGGGTCCCAGGGGCCTTTCCCGGCAGCAGGGCGATCAGGCCGTGGCCGGTGGAACGGGTGGGAGAGTGGACGGTGACCGGGTATTCGATTCCCGGGTTGCGGCGATCGAGCAACCCGCGGTTGGTGCCCGATTCGCTGAGATGAAAGCCGTAGCCCAGACGACCCATGATGTCCGGGACCTGACCGCTGGTGCCGGGGCCGACAAAGAGGATGGCGTCCTGAGACGAGAGGATATCCAGCCCGGCGGAGGGCGTATCGAGCACGACGGCGGGGGTTCCGCGGTCTTCCAGATAGCGCGCCACCATCGATGCGGCCAGTGTATCGGAGGCGATGGTGTACAAACGGTTCTCTTCGAGAGGCCCATATTGCTTCTGAAGAGCGTCCAAATATGTCGATTTCGCGACATCTTCGGGGCGATTTACGCGGAAATCGCGCGCCAAAAAGGGCTGTTCGCGGGACCGGAAGAACATGGGAGCGGGCACGATGAGGGTCTGCGGCTTCCCTTTTTGCAGGAAAGAGACCCAGAAGAGATCGAGAGAGGGAGACTCCGGACGGGCCCGCCAGCGGAGGCGCACATCATCGACGGCCAGCAACCCGGCGGCGGCCGAAGCGATGGCGGCGGACAGTTTCCACGGGAACTCACGACGGGAGGGCGGGGGTGGGGCCGGGGCGAGCTGCCGGACTTCCAATCGATATTCGCCGGGCGGAACGGTGAAGCGCAGTTCGGCTGGATTGGCCTCGTAGTGATCCTTTAGTCTCGCCCGCAGCCGGGACATATGGACGCGGACCGCCGAATCGGTTTTGGGATCGAAGTCCTCCTTGCGACCGAGCACTTCGGTGCCGATGGCGTATTCGGAAGGGGGAGTTTCCCGGCGCTCCCATAGGTAGAGCAACAGTTCCCGCAGCGCCGGGGCCTTCCGGAAGGAGGCGCTGTTGGCAAGCGCTTCAAGGGCAGCCTGCTGGACGGGATTGGCCACGGGAGGTACGGGCATTACGGTTCGAGTATTTATGGTAGCGGATTCGGCACGCCGCCCACAGATGCAAGTCACTTGCACATTAAGCTTGACGGCAAAGAGGGGGAAAGTTAGGCTGGAAGTATGCAAGCCCCCCGCGTGATCTCCCTGGCAGTGGCGCTCACTTGTGGCGTTTTAATGGGTCAATCTACAGATATCCCATTGACGGGCAAGGTGCTCGACTCATCGGGCAGCCCGATCGCGGGGGCTCGGATCGTTACCGCGCCGTCCAGGTCTACAGTGTATTCAGATGCAACTGGATCGTTCCCGATTCGGGGTGAATGGCGATTTTCGTTATCTAAAGAGGGATTTTCCGTCGCCGAAGTGCAACTGGACCCGTCGGGCCCACGGGAAATCGTCCTGGCGGTGGCGCCGGTGATCGGCGTTGTGACGGTGACGGAGAACGCCGGGTACCTGGTGGGCGCGACCTCGACGGCGACAAAAACGGCGACTCCGCTGCGAGACATTCCGCAATCGATCGCGGTGGTGACGCAGTCCCAGATCCGCGATCAGCTCATGATGAGCGTCGCCGACGTCGTCCGTTATGTTCCGGGAATCTCGGCGCACCAGGGGGAGAACAACCGGGATCAGGTCATCATTCGCGGGAACAACTCTTCGGCTGACTTTTTTGTCAATGGCGTCCGTGACGACGTACAGTATTTCCGCGACCTGTATAACTTGGAACGCGTGGAGGCGTTGAAGGGGCCAAACGCAATGATCTTCGGACGGGGCGGCGGGGGCGGCGTGATCAACCGCGTGACCAAAGAGGCCGGTTTCATTCCCGTCCGGGAGATATCTCTGCAAGGCGGATCGTTCGGGAACAAGCGAATTTCGGGGGATGTGGATCAGGCGTTTGGTGACAAGCTGGCGTTGCGCGTGAATGGCATGTATGAGAATTCGAATAGTTTTCGGCGATATGTCAATCTGGAGCGTGCTGGCGTCAGTCCGACTGTCACCTGGCTGGTCAATCAGAGGACTCGATTGGTGGTGGCGTACGAACATTTCCGCGACCAGCGGGTGGGTGACCGGGGCATTACTTCGATGAACGGACGGCCGGCGGCGGTGGATTTCCGCACGTTTTTCGGCAATCCCAACGACACGCCGGTGCGGGCGACGGTGAACCTGGGGTCGGCCATGGTGGAACACCAGGCCGGACGGTGGAACATCCGCAATCGCACGCAGTTCGGCGGGTACGACCGCTTTTACCGGAACTACGTTCCAGGTGCGGTGACTGCGAATGGGTTGCAGGTATCAATATCATCCTACGACAACGCTACCGGCCGGCTGAATATGTTCAACCAAACGGACGTGACCTACGCCGCTGCACGGCATACGGTGCTGTTCGGCGCGGAGGCCGGCCGGCAGTCCACCGACAATTTCCGCAACACGGGGTACTTCGGCGGGACCGCGACCTCGATCCTCGCACCGTTGGCGTCGCCAGTGACCGGCACGTACGCCACTTTCCGGCAGAGCGCGACGGACGCCAGCAACCACATCAACACCCGGGTGGCGGCGTTGTACGCACAGGACCAATGGACGCTCAGCCGGTATCTCCGGCTGGTGGGCGGTGTTCGAGTGGACCGCTTCGACCTGCAGTTTCAGAACCGCCGGGTACCGGAGCGGCTACAGCGTGTTGACACCTTGATTTCCCCGCGCCTGGGTCTGGTTCTGAAGCCCGTGGAAGCGGTTTCGTTCTACGCCAACTACAGCGTCTCCTACCTGCCCAGCGCGGGCGACCAGTTTGCCTCGCTGACCAGCGTGACCCAACAGGTGAAGCCTGAAAAATTTGAGAACTATGAGGTGGGGATCAAATGGGACGTGCGCCGTTCGCTGTTCCTGACGATGGCGGCGTATCGTTTGGACCGTACGAATACGCGTTCGACCGACCCGAACGACCCGACGCGGATTGTCCAGACCGGCAGCCAGCGAACCAATGGGGTGGAACTGGGCTGGAATGGCAGTGTGACCAAGGCCTGGCAGGTGTCCGGTGGCGTTGGCGTGCAGGACGCCTTTGTCACCAGCGCGACGACCGCCGCCCGGGCGGGAGCGCAGGTGGCGCAGGTCCCGCGGGCGACGTTTTCGCTTTGGAACAACTACCGGGTGTTGTCACGGCTGGGCGCGGGGCTGGGCGTGTTGAACCGCTCCGACATGTTTGCCGCGATCGACAACACGGTGCTGCTGCCGAGTTACACACGGGTAGACGCGGCGGTGTTCTATTCCCTCACGGAGAAGATCCGGTTGCAGGCAAACGTCGAAAACCTGACGGACCGCCGCTACTTCGCCAACGCGGACAACAACACCAACATCTCTCCTGGCTCGCCGCGGACGCTGCGGATTGGACTGACGGCCCGGTTCTAGAGATACGATGGGTGGCGCATGTCACTCCGGATCACAGAAGTTCGTATTCATCGCCTGGATGCCCCGCTGCGGGAGCGTTTTGGGTGGTCCCTTGGCTGGACAAACCGCCGCACGGCGACGCTGGTTGAGGTACGAACGGACGATGGGCTGACCGGTTGGGGTGACGGGTACTTTGGCGGCGATACGCTACGGGCGCATCCGGAACTGGTTATCGGCAAGTCGCCCTTTGAGGCGGAGGCGATTTACGATTCGCTGCGGCCGTTCGTGTGGAAGCAGGCGCGACACGGCGCCACCGTTTGCGGGGGCCTGGATACGGCGTTGTGGGACCTGCAGGGGAAGGCGCTCGGGATGCCGGTTTCGCGCCTGTTCGGCAAGGTTTGGCGGGACCGCGTGGAGCCCTATTGCACGGCGCTGTATCGAAAAGACTGGCCGGATTTGGCGCGGGGATTGGCCGATGAGGCGGCCGAGTGGAAGCGCCAGGGCTATCGGACGATGAAGATGAAGGTGGGCTACGGCGCGGCCGTCGACCTTCGGAATGTCGCCGCGGTTCGGGAGGCCATTGGTCCGGAGATCGGACTGGCCGTTGACGCCAATTGCGGCTACGACGCGGCCACTGCCGTGGCGCTGGGCAGGCAACTGGAGGCGTACGATTTGCTTTGGTGGGAGGAACCGGTGCTGGCTGATAACCTGGCCGGGTATCGTCGCCTGCGCGAGGCCATCAGCATTCCACTCGCCGGCGGAGAGACGTTCGATGCGGACCGGTTGGCGCAGGATTACGTGGAGCCGCGACTGGTGGACATTTTGCAGCCGGAAGTAGAGATCATCGGCCTGACAGGGGCACGGCGATTGATGCATTCCTGCTGGCTGAAGGACATGCAAGTGATTCCCCATAACTGGGGGACGGCGGTGCGGACAGCGGCGATTCTGCAGTGGATGGCAACGTGCGCGCCGATTACCGAGGCGCTGGCCGCACCGCCGCCGATGTTTGAGTTCGACCAGACCGAGAGCCCGTTCCGCGATGCGGTGATCGTGGAGAAGATCGCTCTGGGAGCAGACGGCAGAGTGGCTGTTCCGCAAGGGCCGGGGCTGGGGGTGACGGTCATTCCGGAGGCAGTGGCGGAACACCGGGTGGAACTGATCACGATTTAATTTTACCCGGATGTTATTGACGGATCTATTTTATCCGGGTAATATTCAGGTATGGAAGAAATGAAGACGTTTACGGCGTTCTGCGGCGATCGGCAGATTCCCGGCGGGTTGGAGGGAGCGCGGAGTTGGGTGGCGGCGCAGGGGGAGAGCGGGCTGCTGTGTTTTGAAGACCAAAGCGGGAAGCAGGTGGACTTCAACTGGCGGGAGCCGGTGAAGGTATCGACGGGCCCGGGGCGGCCGAAGTTGGGGGTGGTATCGAGAGAGGTCTCGTTGTTGCCGCGGCATTGGGAATGGCTGGAGGCGCAGCCGAATGGAGCGTCGGCGGCGATACGGCGGTTGGTGGATCAGGCGCGGGCGCTGCCTGGGGAAAAGGAACGACAGGGGCGAGTGGCAGCGGGGCGGTTTCTGACGGCGATGGCGGGGAATCTTCCTGGGTATGAGGAGGCGACGCGCGCGTTGTACGCCGGAGATTTGGAGAAGTTTGTCTCGCAGATGGCCGGCTGGCCGGAGGATATACGCGAATATGCCGGGCGGCTCGCGGCTGGGTAAAGGTGGCGCGCGACCGAATGAGCAACCCGGACATTGTGAAATCTGAAACTTCTCGTTGCGGGGCCATTGTCAGATGTGAAAATATGTCTGGCGGAGATCACGCATGCTTCGCCACCTTTTTCTACTGATGAGCGTCCTGAGCGCCGGGCTACTGCTGGCGCAACAGGGATCGGGAACCATATCCGGTATCGTTACCGATCCGCAGAACGCGGCGGTCCCGGGAGCGGATGTTCGGGTGCGGAATACGGGCACCAATTCGGTATTCCGGACGAAGGCGAATGAGCAGGGCTACTTCACTGCGCCGGGCATGTCGGTCGGTGAGTATGAAGTGGTGACGGAGCGCTCCGGCTTCAAACGCTCGGTACGGAGCGGCATTACGCTGCAGGTGAACCAGACGGCACAGGTGGATGTGCGGCTGGAGATCGGCCAGGTGGCCGATACGGTGGAGGTGGTGGGCGAGGCACCTGTGGTGAATACGAGCAACGCCACGGTGGGCGAAGTGATTGAGAACCGGCGCGTGCGTGACCTGCCGTTGAACGGGCGTGGGGCGCTGGCGCTGACGCTGTTGACGAGCGGTGTGGTTTCGAATGCGGGACCGACCAACTCGGGCTTCGGCGATCGCGGGATTCAGATTTCTTCCGTGTCCATCAACGGCAGTCCGAATTCGATGAACGCGCAGATGTTGGATGGGTCGAATAACATTCTGAGCTACGTAGGCGAGGTGGGCGTGCCGCCAGCGGTGGACGCGGTGGAAGAGTTCAAGGTGCAGAGCGGAACGATGTCGGCTGAGTTTGGGTTTACGGCCGGGGGCACCATTAACCTGGTGACGAAGTCGGGGACGAACCGGATTAAGGGATCGCTGTATGAGTTTCTGCGGAACGACAAGTTCGACGCGCGGAACACGTTTTCTCCCAATAAACTGCCGTTCCGCTATAACCAGTACGGGGGCACGATTGGCGGGCCGATCCGGAAGGACAAGACATTCGGGTTCTTCAATTTTGAAGACTACAAGTCGCGGCGGAGTTCGCCGCGCATCGCCAGTGTGCCGCTGGCCACGTGGCGGGAGGGCGACTATAGCAATCTGTTCACCGTAGCGGGCGCGGTGATTCCGGTGTACGACCCGGCCACCACGCGGAACAACCCGAACGGCACGGGCCAGGTGCGGGATGCGTTTCCGGGGAACGTGGTGCCGAAGAGCCGGTTCGACCCGATTGCGCCGAAGGTGGTGGCGTACTGGCCGCTACCGAACAAGGCGCCGCAGAATGCCTTCACGCAGGCCCAGAATTTCCAGGACGCCAACCGGAGCACGATCGATTGGCGGCAGTGGAACTTCAAAGTCGACCACCGTTTCAGCGAACGGAACTCCATGTTTGTCCGGTACACATCGGCACAGCATAAGCCTGGATCGGATTCGTTCTTCCTGGACCCGACTGTGGGTTCCAATCGCTACGACGACCAGGTGAATAAGAATGGCGTTGTGAGCGACACGCACACGTTTTCGCCGACGTTGATTAACGATTTGCGCGTGGGCATTATGCGGCAGTCGTTCATCTTCGTTGCGGCAAACTTCGGACAGGAT